>JACRAV010000263.1 GCA_016213305.1 Candidatus Zixiibacteriota bacterium
GCCGTCAGCTTGCGAAGCGCCTGCGACATCAGCCGCGCCTGCAGACCCATGTGGGCGTCGCCCATTTCGCCTTCGATTTCCGATTTCGGAGTCAGAGCCGCGACCGAATCGATCACGATGATATCCACCGCGCCGCTTCGTACCAGCGTTTCGGTGATATCCAGCGCCTGCTCGCCGTTGTCCGGCTGGGAGATGATCAGATTGCTGAGGTCTATTCCCAGCGACTGGGCATAGTTGGCGTCGAGCGCATGCTCGGCATCGATAAAGGCCGCCACGCCGCCCAGCCGTTGCGCTTCGGCAATGATATGAAGCGTCAGGGTCGTCTTTCCCGATGATTCCGGGCCGAAGATTTCAACGATGCGCCCGCGCGGAATGCCCCAGACCCCCAGGGCATGATCCAGCCCCAGCGATCCGGTCGGAATGACCTCGACTTCGGCAATCGTCGCGTCCCCCAGACGCATAATGGACCCTTTGCCGAACGTCCGTTCAATTTGTGTCAACGCGGCATCGAGCGCCTTGCGGCGATCCGGGGCCAGCGTCGGTGTCGTGGTGGTCGCCATTTCCGGCTTCCCTTTCTTCATTTCCAATTTTTTGTCTGCCATAGTCTCGGAATGTACCGTTGCTGTTTCCATAAGTATATCACTTTCTCCTTTCCAACGCTAACCTACTTTGGGGCACTGACAAAGGGTGTCAGGCAAAACGCGAAGGGAGGGACCGCGGGCTTTCTAACCCCCCAAAGGCATAGATAATTCCAATCCACTTTGGAAGCAAATTCTGCAAAAGTTTTCACGGTTTTGAGCTTTTGAATCAAATGGCCACGGCCCGGCAATTGTTTCTTTCCATAACTAATTGTCAATCAATATGTTAGATTATGCGTGAGTGGCTGGGATGACCGTTTCGATTGGCACGAGTGTTGCTAAATACTGCCTGAATGATTATAGCTATGAACAGAAACAAGATGAAAAATACAAGAGGAACCACCATGAAAAAGATCCTGCTCTGGTCCGTTCTCGCGGTTTTACTGATGGTTGTGCCATCGGCTTTCGCGATTCCGGACCTCCAGCTCTACTTCGACGGCGCCACCTACGACGCCGCCACTGAAACCTGGATCACCAGTGCCTCCAGCTTCGACCTCTATGTCGTAGGCCAGGCCGGCATCAATAATGTTCTGGTCAGTATGGCTCTTTCCGGTCATGGCCCGAATGATACGCCTGACTGCTCAGTCGATGTCGATGGCACTAATTATGGAAGCTTCACCTACGGCTATCCGCCGCTGGCAAACGACCCGGCAGTCTTTGATAACGGCAGTGTGGACCTTGCCACGCACGGTATTTATCCGTCTTGGTTCACCGAATTTAATGCCGGGAACTATGGCGATGTCGGCAAGCTGGGTGACTGCACTCAGGGTGGCTGGTTGCCGAGCAGTGGTTATCTTCCCGGTAGCGGCGGCCAGCGCGGTGAGTTCCGCAAGTTCTCGATCAATGTCAACGGCGACTGCGGCGTGCATTTCGACGCCTACACGTTGAATGCGGACGGTACGGTGGACAAGTTCGCGCCGTTCTCGCACGATGCCGAGAAGGGCGGCCCGCCCGTTCCGGAACCGGCCACAATGCTTCTGTTCGGACTCGGTCTGGCCGGTGCCGGTCTGACCCGTCGGTTCAAAAAGTAATTCCCACTTCGAACGATACCCCTTCGGAGCGGCTCACCTGAGCCGCTCTTTTTTTTGGGGGCGCGGGGAGAGCAAGGTTATCTCTCGGGCTTCAAATATGACGTTGCCAAACGTCTGGTTGACGTCGCATCTCGACTACGCTCGATGCGACGAAAAATACAAACTGCTGTGGTCTGGTGGCTCGTTTGTCCACCTGTGAAGCGAACGGAGATAGTCTGTCGATCCGGCCTGCGACTATGGCATCGTTTCCGGGTGACGACTCAACAGCGCCTCTTCCTGTCTCAGGATCGCCGTCTTGAGTTCATCCAGCGTCTGCCGCGCCTTGTTGTGGGTGTCAAGGACAATCACATACTCGACATTGAGCGGCTTCCGGGAGAACCTCTGCGAGCTGACCCGGTACCGCTTGTACCCCTGCATCTCGACCGTCACCCGCCCCCGCTCCAGATTCGCCAACAGCAGATCATCGAGCCGGATCATCCCGTCGGTGCTGTAACTGGTCAGAATATGCCGGGCATTCAGGGCGCCGATCAGCTTGCGATAGGCTGTGGTCGCCTCGTCCGAGTAGTTGTACGCGCTCCGCCGCTCGGTGCGCCAGTCGGTCCGGATCGCCGATTTGCTCCCCGCCGTGATCGATTTGCTGATTTCCGGCTTGTCCCAGAGCGCGACCGAGTTCAACACATGGTAATTGCTCCCGTAGGGGTGCTGGTTGTAGGGTGGGTCGAGATAGGCGATATCAATCTCGGTCGTCGCCAACTGCTCGGCCAGAAGTTGCGCGTCCATGCAGTACACTTCGTTTCGCAGACCGTTGTCATGGAACACCGCCGGCTCAAGCACCAAGTCGGTGGCGATTCGATAGAGAGCTGTCCCGGTCTGCCCGCCCCACCCGTTGTGAAATCCCTTGAATACTCCGCTCGTGTTGCTCCGATAGCAGGCCTGATATAACAGCGGCGCCAGCAGGCAGTCTTCTTCTTCCTGATCAATCAAGCCGGCCTCACACCATTCGAGAGTCTGATGCCGAATGGCGTCGATCCGCATGCCGTTCTTGCGCATGTAGAACATCCGGTCCACCTGCACGTCGAACTTGTCATCATCGCGCGGACAGAGATGCTCGGTCACCCAGTCGATACGCGGGGGCAATTCGTTGAGCGTCCTGATGGCCTGTTCATACCCGCCCAGTTTAGCAAAGCGCGGCTCGCCGTTTGTTGTGATATAGCAACTATTGATAACCCTCGCATACGGCTCCCAGTCGTTGGCGATTACCCTCATGCCGCGCGATTTGGCATACCGGGACACCACACTGCTTCCGGCGAACAGATCGACAAACACCCCGCCCGATGTCCGAGGAGAATGTTTGATCGCCCGACCGATCAGGGGAAGAAGTTTACGTTTATTCCCGATATAGGGGATCAGCTGATTGAAGACATAATGCCGGGTGTGCGCCGCCGAGTGGTCTTTGCGACTGTAGTCCATACGCCGGATTTAAAAAATACCGATGATGGTGTCGGTTTCGGCCTCTTTCGTCTTCAGAAAGTCGGCCCATTCGGTTTTTCCGAAATGGCCGTAGTGCATATATTTCAGGTACTGTTTGAACGATTTGAGATCCATGCTCGCCTGGAACATGCCGGTGATATTCCCCGAGGTGTCGAAAAACACGTAGGTCGGAATCTGGCTGGTGAAGGTGCTGAAGAATCTGGTTCGGTCGTACAGCTGTCCGCCGATCGTCGCGGGCAGATCCCTGTCGATATCGAAATTGATCGCGAAATAGTTCGTGTTCAAGAACCAGGCGACTTCGGGACGCGAGAAGACGTTCTTGGTCATGATCTCGCAATTTTCGCAGGTGACCTGGCTGATGTAGAAAAAGATCGGACGGGGCCCTTTCGGGAAAGTGGCCTGGACTTCGCTTAAGGCATGCCAGTGAATCTTGTCTTCAAGATGTTTGGTCGATCCGCACGAGACGACCGCGATGGCCGCCAGCGCCCAGCAACAGATTCCGATTTTCTTCATCATCAAAATTCTCCGCCCACGACCGCGGGCCTTGTCAATTAGCTCAACCGAAGCCGCTTCCACATCCCGGACGCGCACAGGCCGGAACAGTCTGGCTGGAGCCGGTGGCGGCTGAAAACACCGACAAAAGTTTCTGCGTCTCTTTCGATCCACAAGCCGGGCAGACGATTTCGGCCGAGCCGCCGGTTACTAATTCTTCAAATTTCTTGTCGCAATTCGTACAGCGATATTCATACAAAGGCATATGTACGTCTCATTTCTAAGTGGGTCAGTCTCCGCGTGAGACTGACATCCTTACCCGCGCCGTCAGGGTCGCAAGGACCCTGACCTACAAGAAACACATGTAACCCGCCTCGTCACACCGCCTGGTGCATGATCTTCTTGAGCCGTTCTTCGACATCCGCCGCCAACTGCTCCAGCCCCGATCCGGGGAGCATCTGCGAAATGATGCTCGGCCGGCCGAGACAGACATGGGTCTTGCCCCCTTCGGTATAGACGGAAAATTTGCACGGCATGAACAGGGCGACGTCGATACTTTTCTGAAGCGCCTGATGGGCGAACGCGGAGTTGCAGACCTCGATAATTTTCAGCGGTCCGCGCTCGAACCCTTTTTCGGCCAAGGTGGCCTTCACATCGTGCACGTGGAGCACCCGGAACTGGCCTTCCGGGGCCAGCTTTTCCAGATTGGCGACCACCGTGTCGAACGGTTTGGGTGTGGTCAGTTCGTATCCGATTTCTTTATTCATACATAAACCCCGAACTTACTCGTTGATGACCTTATAGGAAGACACGATTTTGGTCCTGTTCTGCAGAGTCAGGCCGACCGTACAGTATTTCTGCTCGGACAGTTCAATCGCCCGGGCCACTTTCTGGGGGTCGAGATTTTTGCCGCGCGCGATAAACCTGACCTCGATACTTTCAAGCGGCCTGGGATATTGTTCGGGTTGCTGGGCAACCAGTTCGATCTCAAGCGCCCTTAGCTCCTGCTTCTGTTTTTCCAGAATCCGTACGACGTCGATGCCGGTGCATCCCGCTAATGAGAAAAGGAGCATTTCACTTGGTTTATAGCCGGACTCATCACCGCCGTCGGCTTTCGACCCGTCGGTGACGACCTTGTGCCCGAAGGCGCTGGTTCCCTCGAACCTGAGTCCTCCCGCCCATGTCATCTTTGCCTTGACCATACCTGCCGTTCACCGTCCTCTCTGGACCGGTAATCTACGATAAATTCGCCCGAAGTAAACCCCTGGAATTGCCCCGCAGAGACATCGTTACACATCGGAGCCCTTCCCTGCCGCCAGCGCCCGCTTGCGAAGCCCGGGCGGAAGCTTCTCTATGGCGTAGCGCAGGGTTGTCCGCGGCATGTTGTCACTGTTTCGAACAACGTATGCAAACACCTCCCGGGGGTGTCCCCGGCTGGCTTCCTTGAGCATCCAGCCACACCCCTTCTGGACCAGGTCGTCCCGATCCGACATGAGCAGGTCGGATGTGACAGCCGCCTCGGAAAAGTCCAACCCCTGTCGAAGCGACACAATCAGGCTGACTGCCGCCCCACGGCGAACCCACCGGTTGCGCGACTTGACCCAACGCCGGGTCCGGGGGATAAAATCAGGGTACTGACAGATTACCTGCCCCAGCGCCCCACAGCAAAGGTGGTCGCACGCCCCCCAGTTATCGACACCGGTGGATAGCCAGTTTTCGAAACGGCTGAAATCGGATCTGTTGTACTTCCCTTTGAGTTTTTCCGCCCAATCGAAGGCCACGAATCGCATGTTCCGGTCGCGCTCAGTCAGCATCTCGTCACACATGTTAAGAATCTCGGTGGTCGTCATGGAGCGGCAGTTCCGAAACGTCCGGCCAGATATTGCTCGCAGAACGTCCGTTTTGATGCTGACCGGCTCTGCCAGCTTTTCCTTGAAGAATCGCTGGTAGTCGCGCTTAAAGAGCGGTTTGTCGTGGCGCTGTATGTCCCTGCGTAGCGCCTCGAGTATCGGTTCATACGCCTTCTTCATATCCTCTCCCGATTCCATCCCCCCAAGCAAATCGTTCCCGGCCCGAAGGTCAACGACATTGCGCCAAACCGCTTGGGGTGTGATATTGTAGAAATGATGTCCACAGGAACAAAGGAAACACCATGACACTGGCAACCAGCAAGGCAATACCGCAACGGGACAAAATCGACCCCCAATACACCTGGAACCTGACTGACCTCTACCCCACCGAGGCGGATTGGGAGGCCCAGTTCAAAGCGGCCGAGACGATGACCGAAAAGCTCAAGACGTTTGCCGGACGTCTGGCCGAGTCGCCGCAGGTCCTCTGGGACTGCCTCGAGCTTCGCGGCGAGCTTTCCAAAGCCCTGCATTCGCTGTACCAGTACGCCCACCTGAGCAAAGACCTCGATAACCGGGTGTCGAAATATCAGGCGATGACCACCCGTGTGGCCATGCTCGGCGCGCAGGCAGGGGCCGCCTCCGCTTTCATCGAGCCGGAATTGCTCAAGCTGGACGATGCCGCGCTCCGCAAGGCTTGCTCGCAGTTTCCGAAAACCGACGTGTACGATTTCTATGTCGAGGAACTGATCCGCTCCAAGGCGCATGTCCGCTCGGAGGAAATCGAGGAACTGCTGGCCAACAGCGCCATGATCGGGCGCGGCCCGGATACGATCTTTTCAATGCTTGACGATGCCGACCTGATCTACCCGTCCATTCTCGATGAATCCGGCAACGAAACCCAGCTCACCAAGCAACGGTACGCCAGGTTTCTGGAATCCAAAGACCGGCGGGTTCGTCGCGACGCCCACGAAAAGTTTTACCAGCCGTATAAAGAGCATCTCAACACCATCGGCACGACCCTCGGCGTGTCGGTCGCCAGGGATGTGTTCTACGCCCGCGCCCGAAAGTTCGACAGCTGTCTGGCTCACGCTCTCGACGGCAACAATATTCCGCTGTCGGTGTATCACGCCCTCCTTGATACCACCGAGGCCAACCTCGGCGGCCTTCATGCCTATATCCGGCTTCGCAAGAAAGCCCTCCAGCTCGATTCGATCCATTCTTATGACATGGTCTGCCCCCTGTTTCCCGATCAGGATTACGAGGTCCCGTATGATCAGGCGGTCCATCGCCTGCTGGAGGCGGTCAAGCCGCTCGGCAACGAGTATCTGTCGGTGCTGGGGAAGGCGATGCAGTCGCGCTGGGTGGATGTTTTCGAGACCCCCGGCAAGGGAAGCGGGGCATACAGCTACGGCAGTTATACCGTGCATCCGTATGTCCTGATGAATTACAACGACACGGTTGACAACATGTTCACGCTGGCGCACGAGATGGGGCACGCCATGCACTCGTATCTGTCGAGCCGCACCCAGCCGTTCGCCAAGCACCAGTACTCTATCTTCGTGGCCGAAGTCGCCTCCACCCTCAACGAAGGACTTCTGATGCATCTTCTGCTCAAGGAGACGACCGACACCCGCAAGCGGCTCTACCTGCTCAACCGGTACATGGACAACACGGTCGGGACGTTCTTCAACCAGGTGATGTATGCCCGGTTCGAGCTGATGATCCATGAGGAGGTCGAAAAAGGGTCTGCCCTCTCGCCCGACACTATGACCGCTCTCTGGGGCGACCTGCTCGCGAAATACTACGGCCCAGACCTTGTCCTCGATGACGCCGCCAAACTGAAATGGGCGCGCATCCCCCATTTTTACAATGCGTTCTATGTCTATCAATACGCGACCTCGTACGCCGCCTCGCAGATGATCCTGGACAAGTTCCTGGCCGGCGAGCCGAGGATTATCGAAAGATATCTCGAGATGCTATCGGCGGGAGGAAAAGACCATCCGATCGAACTGTTGAAAATCTGCGGTGTGGACATGACGACACCTGAGCCGGTGATGTCCAACCTGAATCGTTTCGCCGCCCAGGTCGCCGAGGTGAACCGTCTGTTATAGGGTGAGTTGTGGAATCTGTCAATGCGAGGAGTAGTGCTTTCGCTCCGTCATTGCGAGCGTCACGTCACCCAGAGCTTGCCGAATTGCGGTTTCAACATTTCGCCGGACCCACCCGTTGGGTGGGGTACTAATGTACTAATGTTGTGGAATCCGTCATTTCGAGGAGCGGCGTCTTCGACGCGACGAAGCAATCTCGCTTCCTTCTTCGTAGGTCGAAACCCCTGCGGTTTCGACATCTTTCTTCCGTCCTGTCGAGCGAGGCCGACAAACGACGTTGACGGGACAACAAAGACACGTCACCTCTCGACCCCGTTCGAGGCGACGGGGATGGGAACAAAAAAATGAGAGAGCAACGTCATTGCGAGTGTCGCCTTCCTAGGCGACCGAAGCAATCTCTCCTTTTTCCGGTCATTGTTCTGATCTGTCTTCTCGCCACCGCCGCCTCCGCCCAACCCGAATCCCCCTTCTCCAAAAAATACGCCTCCATCCTCGCCCACGATTTCACGCGGATAACGCTCGCTCCTGCCCATTGGCACA
>JACRAV010000260.1 GCA_016213305.1 Candidatus Zixiibacteriota bacterium
CCTTCATGTACTTGTCCGAATAGAGTACGTGAAGGGCGTAAGTGACGGCGGCCACAAGGGTCAACGAGTCGCCGACATTTATCCGCTTGAGGCCGCCGGTCAGGATCCAGAGGCCGGCCAGCGACACGAATGAGGCGATAATCTCCCACCGGGTCGGTTTGCGCTTGAAAAGGGTGATCAGAAACAGCGGAATAAATACGACAAAGAGTCCGGTGATAAATCCGGAATTGGAGGCGGTGGTGTACTTCAGCCCCACCGTTTGAGGCACATACAAGAACCAGAGAATCACCGACACGAACAGCGCCTTCTTCCAGTCGGTGAAGAGCGGCCGCCGCTTGATTATCAGATAGGCCAGCAGAAGGAAACCGGCGATAAGAAACCGGTATCCCACCATGGTCAGGGGGTCGATGCCGTTGAGGGCGTCCTTGACGATGATAAAGGTCGAGCCCCAGATGGCGGCGGCGTAGAACAGCCCCAGATCGGCGATCAGTTCGGTGCGGCGGGTGGTGGTGGTCATGGCGTGTCAAAATCCATGGGGAGAATGAATATGGCCGCCCCGGGTCGGTCAAGCGGATAGTTGCGGGGCGAGAGTCAAGCCGAGGGGGCGCACATCACCAGTCGTGACAGCCGGAGCAGACGGTTCGGTCGATCTGAAGTTTGCCGTGTTCCTTGACCGAGTGGCATGAGGAGCAGGCCACCTCGGCGTCTTTGATGTGCGTGGTATGGGGGAGTTGTTTGCCGTTCCAGGTCACCGTCTCTTTGGGCGGCTTCGAGGCGTGGCAGAACACCAGACAGGAGTTTTCCGGTTTGAGCGCTTTGCCCCGGTCGGGGGGCTGGTAAGCTTTATTCACTTCCTTGAGGCGCGCTTCCACTCGGTCACCGCCGGCGTTGAGCAGGTAGAGCGCGTAGGGGATATTGTGCGGGATGTGGGCGTCGCGCACGAACTCGAAATTGTATTCGGCGGTATCGAGGGCGGTCTTGGCGCGGCGAGCGGCTGTCGAATTTCCCATCGCTCCAACCTGCGCCGTCAGCGCTTTCATATACGCGCCATACTCGGTGAGGACCGTCTGGGCGCCGGCTCGCCAGTTGTCGAACATCAGATCAAACCCTTTGCCGTGGCAGGTGACGCATGATGCTCTCTGGGCCTCTTTGCGTTCCTGCAAAGCCATCGGTTCCCCTTGCGGCGTGATGTGAGTGTGACATCCGGTGCAACTGACCTGCGTCATGAACATTGTGCTCGGCATGTCGAGCGAGTCGTGTCCGCCGATGCCCATATATAATTGCTTCGGACGATTGTGCTGGCGGATGTGGCAGTTCTCGCACTGGATGTCGAGCGCGCTGACCATCTCGAAATTCCCATGCTCGATATCCGAATGACACCGGAAACAGTCGATGCCGTTGGTGGTGACGTGAATGGCGTGGAGTTCCTCGCGGGAATGTTCCTGGCGGGAACGCTCAACGTGGCAGGAATAGCACCGGGTTTCAGGCACGGCGCCGTCCCCCTTGACAATTTTGGTGTGACACTGCTTGCACTCGACCTTCAGCTCGAGATACGGTCCGTGATCGAAGGCGAACCCGGCGTGCTGGACGGTGTCTTCCGGCATGCCGTGACAGGCATCGCATCCGGTGATCGCCTCCCCCTGGCCGGCGTCCTTGAAATGGCAGACGAAGCAACTCTTGTCGTTGACCGCCATGTGTTCCGCCGAAACTTCCTGATCGTACTGCACGATCTGATTGTGACACGACGTACAGCGCAGTCGCTCGCCACGGAGGACTTTCTCCAGATGAACCTTGTGGTCGAACACGATCCCCTTGCGGAATTTGCTTTTTCCCTCAAGAAGCCGGACCTCGTGACACCCGGACGAGAGACAGCTTTCGTCGTGCACGTTGGATTTCGGCCGGGGGGCGTAGGTGTTGGTCACGTATTTCAATGCCGACAGGGTCAGTTTGGTCACGCCGTAATCGTGGCATTTGATGCAGGTGATGTCGCTGTGACTCGACGTTTTCCAGTGGCGGACGTACGGTTCCATATAGTGGCACGAGGTACAAAAGCCGGCCTGGTGGGTTTCGTACTTGAGCACCAGGCCAACCAACAGCATGACCGCCAGCACCGAACCGAAGGTGATCAGCAGTACCCGCGTGTGGCGGAGGAAAGTCCGGCCGAGGTCTTTGGCAAAATGAATCACGGTTGTTTCTCCGCCGACTCGGTCCGGGGTTCGTTTTCGGCCAGCACCTTCTGCTTTTCGGCCTCGATGATCTCGGCGTACTCAAGCGGGTGATGGTGCTTCATATCGCTTTCGCTCAGTTTCCCATGCCACCAGACATAGCTCATCGGGAAGACGTCGGGATTCAAGTGGACGTTGTAGAAGTGCCAGACGATAATCGCCAGGGTCGCCAACAGTCCTTCATCGGAATGAGCTTCGCGAGCGATGTCGAAAATGCCCTTGGCGAACTGCTCCTTGAACCAGAGGACCAGCCCGGAGCCGATCATGATCACCATGCCCCAATAGACCGCCCAGTAGTCGAACTTCTCGATGAATGAGAAGCGGTGAAACTTCGGGCCGCTTTTTCGTTTCCCGAGGAAGAACAGGATGGTCTGGAGGGCGTCTTTGATATCCTGCGGGCGGGGGATCATGAGCCAGAAGTCGCGCCGGCCGATGCGGGAAAAGATGATGAATCCCAGATGCCAGACGCCCACTATGATCAACCCCACCGCGGCGACCCGATGGATGAGCGTCGAGTTCTGTATGCCGCCGAAGATATCCAGAATGATGAATCGCGAAATTCCCACCGAGGGGAATTTGAGCGGGATGCCGGTGATGATCAAAAAGATGACGCTCAAGAACATGAGCATGTGCTGAAAGCGGAAGTTCCGCCCGAACCGCTCGAACATCCGCTCCCCGGCCTCGGACACCTGCTTTTCCAGTTTGCGGACGGCGAAGCGGGTCACGGCCTCGGAGAAGGCCACGTTGGCCTCGAACTGAATGCGGTCGGTTACCTCCCGGGAGAACTTCTGCAACTCCTCCGGTTTGGTATCGGGATCGATCAACGGGCGGGCACTCTCGACGACATTGTCGCTGACCTTTTCGATCAGCTCGCGGCGTTGGGTCTGCAGGTTGCGGGTGCGTTCGTCCATAGTGGTCAGTGCGGGGTTCGGGCCTGTTTGGCGCGGCGGAAGAGGTCCATCAGGATGAAGACAAACAGTCCGGCCAGCGTTGACAGGGTCAAAATCGTGAAGAATTTCGTTATGTAATAGACCAGCCCGGATTCTTTCTTGGTCGGATCGACATGTATTTTCCCGCCGGCGAACTGGGGGGTCGCCTCGGGATGGCATCCCTCCCGGCCGCAGGTCTTGACGATATTCGCCGGGTTAATCGATGACTTGGGGTCGCCGGCGGGCCGGATATCGTGATTGCCGTGACACGACGCACAGTTGGCGGCGGTCATATTCTGCATGATCTGCGAAATGCCGTGGAACGAGTGCTCGAAGGTGGCGGTGCGGTCGGTCTTGATGCCGTATTTGGCCACCACGCCCACCGGACCGTGACACTTGCCGCAGGTGTTGGACACATGTCCCGCCGACACCGACGAAGTTGTGTCGGTTGGCCGCTGGATATTGTGTTCGCCGTGGCAGGCCGAGCAGTCGGGGGCATCGAGTTTCCCGTCGGCGAGCGAACGGCCGTGAATGGATTCACGGTACGTCGCATAGATATCGATATGACACCGGCCGCAAGTTTTGGGGAGATTCTGTTTGTACACCGATGAGGCGACGGAGTCCGGCGGAAGAATATCGTGCGCGCCGTGGCAGTCCTGGCAGACCGGGGCCTTGGCATTGCCCTTGATCACTTCCATTCCGTGGACGGAGTGTTCGTACTGGTCGTACATCTGCCCCTGCGGCGCGCCGGCCCGATTACCCGAATAATGGCACCGCTTGCAGTTGACGTCTTTGGCTTGCTTGTGCGGAATGGCCACCACATCGACGTGGCAATCCACACATTGGCGCGAGGCATGGATGGAATGGTGAAGTATCGTGGTGTCAATAAAGAGACTGAGTTTCCGCCCGGCTTCGGTTTTTCGGAACAGGTCCTGCCGGCCGTGACAGACCATGCACTTTTCCTGCGCTGACGCCGTGCCGGCAATAATGAGCGCCCCGGCCAGGGCGGCTATGAATCGTCCCCATCTCATATCACTGACCGCTCATCCCTACCCTTTTGACGCGGCGTTTGTATTCCAGAATCCGGTAGATTAAAAACAGCAGGATAAGCGCCGAAATAAACCAGATGTAAAACTTCCGGACAAAGAACTCGCCGCCCGAAGCCGGATCCGAGGCCGAGGTGTGCACCGACGCTTTCGCAAAGTCCGCGGGCAGATCCTTGTGACATTTTCCGCAGGTGACTTCGATATTCGCCTTGTTAATCTTGGAGCGGGGATCGCTCTGCGCGAAGATATCATGCACACCGTGACAGGAGGCGCAATTGGCGACGCGAAGGTCGCCCAACTGACCGGCCGCGCCATGGAACGACTCCTGGAAGGTGGCAATACGGTCGGGTTTCAACCCGAACCGAGCCACGATTTTTTCCGAGGCGTGGCAGTCCGAGCAGGTTTTGGCGACATGTCCCTTGAACACGCGCGAAGTGCTGTCAGTTGGTGGTCGGATATCGTGTTCGCCGTGACACGACGTGCAGGTTGGTGATTCCAATACTCCTTCGGCCAGCGCTTTTCCATGAACCGATTCGTCATAGGTAGCGGCGATGGCTCGGTGACACTGCCCGCAGGTTTCGGCGATGTGTGTTTTGTACACCGGGCTTTCCGGTTCGTCGGCCGGAAGAAACGAATGTGATCCGTGGCAATCGACACAGCCGGGGGCCTGCTCGTTCCCTCGGTCCATCAGTTCGCGGCCGTGAACAGACTTTTCGTATGCCTTAATGACCGCCGGTTTGGGTAATTTCTCCACCTGAGCGGTGACTTTGGCGTCTTCGTGGCACTTGATGCAAATTTTGACCGAGTTGTCGTGGTGAGTCGGGGAGAGAGGATCGGCCACTTTTTTGACGTCGTGCCCCCCGTGGCAGGTGATGCAGGTGGGGAGCTTTTCGATATTCGCCTGCCGCCCTTTGACATGCGGCGACCGGTTGAATCCTTCGGCTTCCTTCTGATGACATCGGGCGCAGAACACCACCCGATTACCTTTATGGTTCGAGCCGGCGTTAATGGTATGGCAGTCGGTACACACCGCTTGGGCGTGCGCCGATCCTGATAGAATCGTGGTATCGACCACCTGGGCCGTGGGATGGGCCTTGTGCGCGGCCGCGCTGTGACAGACCAGACAGGCCGTATTCTGACTGTACGCCGTCGCCGAGAAGAGGGCGATGGCAACGATGATTGTCCCGATTTTCATCCTTCACCACTCCCGGACCAAGAGATTTTTTTCACAAACTCCCCTGAATATATCGGAATAATCGTCTCTGGCAACAGAAATCAAAGAGGAAAGGGTAGATAATACCGCACCGAAATGGTATAGATTTCGTGCGACTGTCAGGCAAGACGTGACGTCTGGCGGTAATGAAATCCGTCGGCTCTCATCAACATGTGTTGGGAGGGAAGGGGTGAAACATTCGAGCGCATGTCTGTTCCCACCTCATCTCGAGTGGATGTGGCGTACGAGTCGCATCACATACAATGAATGGATCACACACAGCAAAAGTCATGTTTCGCAACAATACCGCACAAATTTGATCGAAGAATGAATGGTCAAAAGAAAATGTCTTTGTAGGCAGGGCGGTAGTAAACAGATATAAACAACTCCAGTATTTTGCCGATACGAGAAGATGTAATGACGCAGGTCCGATAAGAAAGGCAACTGCGCGAGAGGTTGGAATGCCAACGGGAAAGACAGCAACAATCCGCAATGCATCAGACCGGGCCGTTAGTCCCGATACCGGGCGAAACAGAACAGATGTTCGGCGGCTGACCCTCGCCCACAGCGGCGGTCACTGTGGCGAAATCGCCCGCGAAATCAGCCGGCTCAAGTCCGCCGAAGAAGCTCTTCCCCATGCCACGGGGATCATGGATTCCCAGGGAATCATCATTCATTGTAGC
>JACRAV010000010.1 GCA_016213305.1 Candidatus Zixiibacteriota bacterium
ATAGCGGATAGAAAACGCAATGAGTTGCAATCTTGAATAAGGACTGTATGAAAACAACTGCCCTGCTCTTTGTCGGCCTGCTTCTGCTCTCCGGCGCAATCGTGTCCGCCCAGGACCTGGTCGTGACCGGCTTTCCGTTGGGCGTCGGGGGCAGTGTTGACCACAACTTCTTTGAACCGTACCGAGCGGACCTGAAAGCGGTCGCCGATACCCTGCACAAATATCCGTCGGCGCTGGCGGTCATCGTGGGCGCGGCCGATGGTGAACGTTTTCGGGAAAACAGCGACGCCAAAAATCCCGGGCTGGCCCTGGGACGTGCCCATGCCCTCCGCAACTGGCTGATCCGGCAATTCAATGTCGACTCGACCCGGCTGATCATCCAGTCAAAAGATGTCTCGCAGATTGGCCCCCATTACCGCTCGGTGAGCATTCGAGTGATCAGGGAGCGGCGTTCAGATACACAGACACCGTCAACTCCTCCGCCTCCACTTGCCGGCATAGCGGCGCCCTTACCGGTGAGCGACTTGACCGAACACATGGGCCTGCAAATAGGCGCGGGATTATCCACATCGCCCTACGGCGCCATTCCATACGTTTCCGGGGCGGTGACCTGGAAGCGCCTGATCTTCTTCGAAGGCACTCTGGGATACACCTTCTGGAACGGCGCGTTCACGTATCAGGGGGTTGAGTTGGACACGCGCCGCCGCATGGCCGGCGGCCAGTTGGTCGTGTATCCCTTCAATCGTTTGCCGCTCGGCATTGTGGCCGGGTGGGTGCGGGTCGAGGAACTTTCGCAGGCACACTACTCGTATGTGCGCCTGTCTGAAGGCCCTATCATTGGAGCGCGGGCAACACTGTTCGACATCGTGACCGCCACCGGAGCAATCAATCCGGTCAAGCAACGGGTCGCGGGAATACCGATATCGCGAATCAAGAACGGCCAACTTATGCTGTCGGTGGGCGTTCACAAGACCTTTGGAGGATCACGATGAAAAAGCTGGGCGTTCTGTTGGCCTGCCTGACTCTTTACGGCGTAATCCAACTCATCTCAAGTTGTGCCGACCCGCTGGATAACGGCCAGTCCGGCGCCATCTCGCCGTCGCGTCCCCCGACGACCGACACGCTCAGACTCATCGACACTCTCTATATCGTTGACACCACTTTTATCACCGATAGCGTCTTTGTGATCGATACGACGATCATCATCGATACCGTCGTTCATGCGGATACCGTTTACATCGTCGTGCCCGACACCGTCCTGTTGCACCATTGTTCGCGCCTCGGGGCGGGGGAACACGAGATCGTCTGGTTGCTTCAGAATCAGGAAGGCGACTACCACCTGGATTTCGCGGCCCTGGCCGAGCGTTTCCAGCCGAAGCAGACCGCCGTCGTGGATATCAACGGCGAGATATACGAGTGGAGTCCGTCCCGGCAACCGGAGCTGGCGGTCGATCAGTTTTTGACGGCGAACTCGATCATCCGCATCGAGCTGAGCGAGCCGAACGCCTACGGTCACTCGATCGACATCTGCCTGCTGATGACGCCGAAGATCTAGCGGGTCTCAGTCGCTCGCGCTATTTTGCTTTGCCGCTCCTGCCCTTCAGTCGGTCATCATCCCTACCCTCCCCTTGCCTCTGGCGATTCCACTCGCAAGGGGCTATATTAGTGCGAAATGAATGAAAGAAAGTCATCCCGCCTGGTTGCAGAAGAACGGCTGTTTCAGCGCAATCTGTCATCGCTTGACCCGTTTTTCGAAATGATGGATGCGTTCATCGGTTCGGTCCGTGTCGATGCGGACACCGCCGCCGATTTCAAGGTGGCCGCCGAGGAACTGTTTACCAACGCCATCCGGCACAGCGGCGCCAGCCGGACTCCGATCGGCATTCAACTCTCGCGCGAGGACGATTGGCTGGAATTCCGCCTGACCGATCAGGGGGCTGAGCCATTTGACATTACTACCGCACCGCTGTCGGACCTCAGCGTCCCAATCGAACAACGTCAGGCGGGCGGCATGGGACTTCACATCGTGCGGGCGATCGCCGACGAACTTTCGTACACACACCAAAATGGCAACGGGATCATCACGTTGCGAAAGAAATTGAGATAACCGAATGTTTGCAGTACAAACCGACTCCACCGGGGTGATCAAGCTGATTGGCCGGCTCGACGCCGCCCAGTCAGCCAACGCCGAAAAAGCCCTGGCCGAACTACAGGGGAATGTCACCGTCAGCATGCGCGAGCTTGAATATATCTCCAGCGCCGGGCTGGGACTATTTATCGCTACCCATCAGCGTCTGGCCAAATCAGGGGGGACACTGACACTGGTGGACCTCTCCGACCATGTCCGGCACGTGTTCCATCTGGCGCGGCTCGATCTGGTGCTGTCCATAAAATGAAGAGCGGATAGCCACCCCCAGGGCTCACCCGGTCCTTTATACTTGTGTTGCCTTCGGCACGCATCTACTTTATGCCATGCCGGTTCCCCGGGTTCGGGGTTCCCGAACAGCCGGTCCGACAGCTATGTTGAGAATGCCGCCCGGGACGGCCGGTACGCTTGTCGGCGGACTATTTTTGCCAGATTGATCGACCAACTTTATGAACTGTCGGCTGTATTTATGTACGAAGCAGAAGATATAGCGCTGGTTGAACAGTGCCTGCAGGGTGACCGCGGTGCCTTCGAGACGCTGGTGGATAGATACCAACAGCCGGTGTTCAACATCGCGCTCCGGATGGTGAGACGACACGAGGATGCAGAGGACATAGCACAGACCGTATTTTTGAAGGCGTATCAGAATCTCGACCGGTTCGACGCCAAGTACAAGTTCTTCAGCTGGATTTACCGTATGACCATTAACGAGTCAATCAACTTTCTGGATCGGCAAAAGTCGCTGGAGCAGTTCCGCGAGGCCAGTGCTCCGGAACAGCCGAGCGCCGACCGGACGATGGAGAAGGCGGACACCAACCGCGCTCTCAAGTCCGCCCTGGGGCGGCTGTCGCCCGATAATCGGGCCGTGATTGTTCTGCGGCACTTCGAGGACCTTTCCTATGAAGAGATCGCCCAGACGCTGAAGATTCCGGAAAAGACGGTCAAGTCCCGGCTCTTTACCGCGCGCCGCCTGTTGGCGGAGGCGCTCACTCAGGCAAAAGGGGTATCCCGTGATTAACAAAGAATATATCGAGCTGATGAATCGCGATATCGACGGCGTCATATCACCGGCCGATCGAACCAAATTGCGACAGTTTCTGGACGCCAGTGAAGAAGGCCGGACCTATTACGAGGGGCTGGTCCTGGCGTCCTCGGAGTTGAGCAGACTTACCCCCGAACTTCCACCGGCCGATCTGAAGCGCTCGGTCATGGCGCAGGTGAGTGCTTATCATGCCGGTAGAGCGCGTTACCATCGGCCCGAACACAATTTGGTCGATCGGCTGTTCAACTGGCTGGCGGCCCACCCGGCCTTGGGTGTGACGAGTGGAGCGGTCGGCGGGGCTTTGGCCACAATTATTATCACCAGTGCGAGCGGGTGGCTGGGAGGACCATCCCTCGTAGAGGTGACCGGGACGCTGGTTCGGCAGGGATCGCCGAACCAACAGTCCCTGGTATCCTGCTCCCTGTCGGCCGGGCCGACCTCGGCGGTCATCGCCACCGACCGCGCCGGCGATCAGGTTGTCATGCGGGTACGGATCAATTCAGACGGTACAACACCACAGATCCGGCTCACTTTTGACCAGTCGGACCTGTCCCTGGACCGGATATTCGAGGGTGACCGACCCTCCGCCGCTGTCGATGCCACCCCGGGCGTGATTTCGATAAGCCCGGCTTCCGGAACCGAATACAGCATTATTTTCCGGGATCGGTCCGAGAGTGTGTCATCTATTCATGTAAGTGTCAGTGACGGAAGCTTTTCCGCCGATCAGGACATAGCCACCGGGATATCTGTCAGAAGATAATGATCGGCCAACGGTCAAATAGTGGACCAACTTTTTGACAGGTTCGTTGTATTTTCATATAGATTACATATATATAAACGTTGGTGTTTTCATTTTTAGCCAGAAGCGGAGGATACTATGGCAAGCGAAAACAGAAATCAGTCCGGTAGCGCGGTGCGACGCGTCCTTATCGGTGGCGTGGGGATCATCACCCTCGGCATCGTGGCATGGTCGTTCATCGACTATCCGCCGAAGAACGATGAAGTTCAGGGAACGATCGGCACGGCCGACAAGTACCGGGTACAGCAGATCACGACCGGCGACGTCAAGCTGGACAACACCGCCATCCAGGCGCTGTTACAGAATGACGCGGTGGTGGCGCTCCTCAAAAACGAGCATTTCCGCAAGGCGGTCGAGGATGTGAATTTCCGCAATACGGTCACCAGTGAAAAGTTCCGCAACACGATCGGCGGCGATCAATTCCGCAGTTCGGTTGTAACGATGGAGGCGGCACGAACCATGACCTTCGAAAACTACCGTAGCACGGTGGCCGTGGCGGAAGCCGCCCGTAACATGGCGCCCGAAGCACTCCGGAGCTGGCAGGCGTATATGGACGCCGCCCGCACCGCAACCCCGGAATTGTTCCGTGCCTCGCAGACATTGATGGAGGCCGCACGCAATTTGAGCCCTGAAGCGCTTCGAAGCTCGGCGGCGTACGCCGAAGCCGCTCGCACTCTGTCTCCCGACATGTTGCGCAACACGCTGGGTTGGGCGGAGGCCGCCCGTAACATGGCGCCCGAAGCACTCCGGAGCTGGGAGGCGTATATGGACGTCGCCCGCACCGCAACCCCGGAATTGTTCCGTGCCTCGCAGACTCTGATAGAGGCGGCGCGCAACATGGACCCTGACATGTTCCGTAGCTCGGTAGCTTTGGCGGAGGCCGCCCGCGCCATGACCCCCGAGCAGGCGAAGGCGTACACCGACGACCAACTCCGCCGGGCCTTCGTTGATCCGGAACTCAGCCGGCTCTTCGCGAACGAAATGTATCTGAATGCCGTCGCATCTCCGGAGTTTGCCCGCATCTGCGCCGACCAGAACCTGCTCAAGCAGGTATGTAGCCCGGACTTCATGAAAGAGGCGATTGAACCGCAATTTCAATTGAAGACGACCGAATAATAAATACGGGGAGAGAATTGGGGCGGGTCGGTTCAATCCGACTCGCTTCAGTTCAATGCCGAAACGCCAAACCGGCGACCCAGATCTCACTGATTTGGGTCGCTTGTTTCATGTAAACATATGAATGTTGCCTCCAATCGAATGTTTCTGATAGCGACGGTCGTGGTGATGGCCGCCATCTCCCCCGTACGCGCCCAGTTCAGGGTTCTCGAAACCGATCAGTTGCGGCTGGTGTATTATGGCCAGGCGCAGGCCTTTGTGGTGAAGCATACCGCCCGGTGTTTCCACAACTCGCTGGCCTTCCATCAGGCGCTTTTCGATTACCATTCCAAAGAAAAGATCATCGTCGCCGTCTATGACCCGTCCGACTTCGGCAACGCCGGCGCCGGCACTCTGCCGTGGAACGCGGTCACCCTGGCCATCGCCCCGCCCAGCTACGCATTCGAGACCACGCCGTCCAATGAGCGCATCAATGCGACGATGAACCACGAAATTGTGCATATCGCGGCCGCCGATAAAGCCAGCGGGCGCGATCGATTCTTCAGACATCTCTTCTTCGGAAAAGTCGCCGAATCCTCCGAGCACCCGGAAAGTATTGTGTACAGCTACCTCACCACCCCTCGTCGGTCGGCGCCGCGCTGGTACCACGAAGGGATTGCGGTGTTTCTGGAGACCTGGATGGCCGGTGGACTTGGCCGCGCTCTCGGATCATACGATGAAATGGTCTTCCGCACCGCGATCCGGGACTCCGCCCGGCTGTACGATCTGGTGGGACTGGAATCCGAGGGGACAAAAATCAATTTTCAGGTCGGGGCGATGTCGTACCTCTATGGTGGCCGATTCATGAGCTATATGGCCCTGCGCGATGACCCGGAAAAACTGATCGCGTGGGTCTCCCGGACAAGCGGTAGCAAGAGTTACTTCTCGTCCCAATTCAAACATGTGTACGGTCTGTCGCTCGACAG
>JACRAV010000265.1 GCA_016213305.1 Candidatus Zixiibacteriota bacterium
AAAACGGCGGCTGTCAGGCCTTTGCCGTGATACCCGGCTCCGGTGTTGCGAACGATGTGACAGCGGCGATAGATTGATCCCTGACTGCCGTCGAAGATAGCCGAGCCAAGAGTCTCATCTACGCCCAATCCCGAATAGATGTCCTGAAAGGAGCAGTCCTCGACGATGGCCTTGGCGGGGGAATCGACAGCCAGTCCGCCGCCCCAGATACTCCACGCGGAGCCGTTGTTATAGGGGCCCAGTTTGATCATCTCGGAAAAGACACAATTGCGAATGATAGGGAACGATAGGCCTACCACAGCAATGCCCAATCCCATCGGTCCATGCACGTTCATGTAAAGCCACTGCAAGTTTACAAGCGTAAACCCCATCTTCTCAAACCGGCAATTCAGCACCTTCGGCGATGCCCCGTTAACCAACACCCCCGCCCCCGTGTCGGCAATGGCCCGGGTGATCGTGAAGCCGTCGAGCACCGACATGGTGTCTTCACCGCCGGAGAAGATAAATCCCCGGTTCTTTGTGGAATCGACATCGACAATCGTCGCCGCCGATCCGTTTTCGGACCGCACCACAATTGCCTTGCCGTTGAAGGTAATGTTCCGATTCCCGACGCCTTTGTAGGTGCCGTCGGCCACCAGAACGGTATCGCCGCTGACTGCGGCATCAATTCCCGCCTGGATAGTCGGCTGATCCGCCGGGACATGAATGGTTGCCGCACCGGCCGTCAGCGCGAGGGCCGACAACCCGCACCATAACAGAAACACTCGACGCATAGCGCCTCCTTGTCTGTTGGCAGTCTGGCGATGATGAGGACGCCTAATCATCGCAGAGTTTGTCTTGTTTGTCAAGGAAAATGTTCGGGAGGAAAAACAGTCAGCCGATGACGCCTGACCTGCCTATCTGCTTACGTGGTGTCAGGTGTCCTCACCTGACACTCTTCAAAACGAGGAACTACAGAAGTCGTGGCTTGTTTTCGTGCAAGGCGAACATCCCCGTCCGCCGCTCTGCTACTCCCGCGAGATCCGCAGGATTTCGTACACGATCTTCCCGGCCGGGACGGTGATCTCCGCCTTCTCGCCCACCGCCTTGCCCATCAGCCCGACCCCGATCGGCGACTTGACCGAAATCTTGTCGCTGTCAACATCGGTCTCCTCCGGCGGGACAATCATATATTCCGTTTCTTCGCCGTCGCGGGCGTCGCGCACCAGCACCTTGGCGAACAGATAGACCTTATCGGATGGTATCTTGTCCGTATCGACCGAGCGAATGCGGGACATCTTCTCTTCAAGTTCCGAAATCTTCCGCTCCAGATGCCCCTGGGCTTCCTTGGCGGCATGGTACTCGGCGTTTTCGGACAGATCCCCAAGTTCTTTGGCCCGTTTGATTTCGGCCACGATCCGGGGTCGCTCTTCGAATTTGAGCCGTTTCAGCTCGGCTTCGAGCTTAATCCGGCCCTCTTTGGACAGGTAAATTGGTTCGTTCATCTGACGGTAAATATACAAGATCAGGGGGGTTTTGGCAACTCTCGTCTGGGGCCGAGGCCGGAGTCATCGGAGTGCTCCCCCCCGACAGCCAAATATCCGCCCGGCAAAAAAAGCTCAAGATTTCGCTTGACGCGCCGATGGTAACATGGTACATTGGTACATATGTCACGAAACACGAAGACCGAGGTGGCGGTGGAAATCGAACGTGTCCAGACCGGCGTCCGGCTCGAAAAGCGACTGTTGAAAGTGCTCAAAGGGCTGGCCGAACTGAAGGATATCTCTCTGGGCGACCTGCTGGAGGGGATCGTGCTTCACTCGTTTGAAGGCAAACCCCCGTTCTCAAAAGAGACCCTGGCCGAGATTGAGCAGTTGAAGAAAATATACGGCCTGACCCTGAAGGCCGCGCACAGCCATAACTTGAAGGAGCGTCAGAAATGACCGTTTCGCACCAGACAACAGAACATGCCGTGGGCGCCAACCCTCACGAATCGGTGGTGAAATCGGAGACCGTGGCCGGACTTCTCCGCATCCGCTCGGAGTTCGCCTTTGTCGCCAGAGGACCGTACGATAAAGTCGCGCCTCTGTTCGGCGCCGAAGCCGAGCGGGTATGGGCGGGCGATTACTGGAATCCGAGGTTCCTGTATCCCAACCCGGCCCACGATGTCGAGGGGATGATCTTCGCGACCGAGATGGACGGCCTTGGGGCTACCTGGGTCAACACCTCGTTCGATCTTAAGACCGGATTTATCCAGTATGTCTATTTCGTTCCGGATATGCTGGTCACCATGATCGATATCCGCGTAACCCGGCAGGGGGAGTTTCACACGGGGGTGTATGTCGTGTACACTCGGACATCCCTCAAACCCGAGGGTAACGACGACGTTCGCAAGCGGGCCGAACATGATCGGAATGCAGGCGAGGAATGGCGGACCAAGATCAATGAGGCGTTGAAGTCAATCACGAGCGAGTGACGGGTGGCCCGGTCCGAATAGAAATCACATACACCCCCAGCGACAGCGCCAGCCCCGGGAATATCGGCGCCAATCCAAACCAGTAGTCGCCGCCGTTCCAGTATTGCGACAGGTACCAGACCAATGACAGCAGTCCCGATAATATAATTGTCCAGAATGTCACTCCGGCCGGCATCCGCCGCTTGCCCACCATCGAGAAAAACACCGGCACGATCAGCGCCGGAGTGGCGATACTCCCGAACGCATACCAGATATCAACCACGCTTCGGAACGCAAACACGAATACCACCGCCACGACCGCCGAAAGAATCAGCCCGATCCGGGTATAGCGGGTGACTTCGGTTTCACTCAGACGCTTGATGCGCCGCACGATATCATTGCCGAAGGTCGAGGCGCTGATGAAGAAATATGAATCGACCGTCGATTGCACCGTGGTCATCATGCCGAGCACAAAGAAACCGAGTATCCCCACCGGCATCAGCTTGACCGCAAGCGTCGGAAATGACGACACCGGATCGGCCAGATCGGGCAGAAGCGCCCGGGCGTACAGTCCGCAACTGGTGGTGAGAAAATCGAAACAGGCCCACATGGCGATCGACAGGAATATCCCATTCCGCGCGGCTGACGGTGTTTTCGCGGCGTAACACCTCTGATAGAACGCCGGTTCGGCCAGCGTCATGAGCGCGATCACATACCAGGTGGCGATATACCACCCCGCTCTCCCCCCGTGCCAGGTCAGGTGATTTTCCGGCAGGTGGGTTTGCAGGAACTCATATCCGCCATACT
>JACRAV010000267.1 GCA_016213305.1 Candidatus Zixiibacteriota bacterium
ACTTGTTGACCTCAACTTCAACGCTAAGACCCTCAATCGAGTTCACGCCTTCGTACACGAAGTTCCAGCTACGGTCGGCCGGAGCCAGACTTACCCGTGCCGGGAATTGGTCAAACTCCCGCAGACGCAGAATCATAAGCACGCATTCTACCATGAAAGGGCGGAAATGTCAAGGCAAATTGGGGGAGTGTCTCTGTTGGGAGACAAGGGGTTAGTGGTGTGCCGGGCGCAATAGCTCAGTTACTTCCTACGGCGGAGACTTCACTCAAGAAAGGCCAATGCAAAGCAGGTTGGTTAAAGAGATTAATCCTGTGCCCCCCGCCGAATCATAAACGACCCCCTGTGGATCGCATGCCCCAAGCCGAACGCCTACCGTTGCTCTTTGGCGATGCTAATTCGGTTGGCGGCGCGCTCCATGGCGGCGCGGGCGGCCTTTACATCGACTGAGGTATCCCCTTTGGCATGGGCGGCGATGCGACTGCGCTGAAGATTGTATTCGGCCTCAGCGGCTGACAGATCAATTTTCTCTGCAAACTCCACATCCTCAGCAAGAATGGTTGCCTTGTTGCCGCTGACTTCCATGAACCCGCCACCAAGAGCAAGCACGGCGGTGCGATCGCTCTTCTCGCGATACTCCACCTTGCCGGGCTTCAAGGCCGTGATAAGAGGAGCATGGTGCGACAGCACCCCGAGGTAGCCTTCGCTTCCGGGAACGAAGAGAGATTTCACTTCGCCGTCAAAAAGAACCTTTTCAGGCGTCACTATTGAAAGTCTGAACATACTGTCAGCTCTTGGCCTTTTCGAATCTATCGAGCACTTCTTCAATACCGCCGGCGAGATAGAAATGCTGTTCGGCGATATGGTCGAGCTCACCGTTAACGATCATCTCGAATCCGCGAATAGTATCCTCGATCTTGACATACACGCCCTTTTTACCCGTGAACGGTTCGGCTACAAAGAACGGCTGAGAGAGGAATCGCTGAATCTTGCGGGCGCGTCCGACGGCAAGGCGGTCATCTTCCGATAATTCGTCGATCCCAAGAATGGCGATAATATCCTGCAGGTCCTTATAGCGCTGGAGGTTTTTCTGCACCATGCGGGCCACATGATAGTGGCGCTCACCGACGATATTCGGATCGAGAATACGGGAAGTCGAGTCAAGCGGATCGACGGCCGGATAGATACCCAACTCGGCTATCTGACGCGACAACACCGTCGTGGCGTCAAGGTGCGAGAAGGTCGTTGCCGGAGCGGGGTCGGTCAGGTCGTCGGCAGGAACGTAAATCGCCTGCACCGATGTAATCGAACCGGAGCGGGTCGAGGTGATTCGCTCCTGTAGCGCACCCATCTCGGTTGCCAGGGTCGGCTGATATCCCACCGCCGACGGCATCCGTCCAAGAAGCGCCGATACTTCGGAGCCAGCCTGAACGAATCGGAAAATATTATCGACGAAGAGAAGCACGTCCTGATTTTCTTCATCACGAAAATATTCCGCCATGGTGAGACCTGAGAGAGCGACGCGGAGACGCGCTCCCGGCGGCTCGTTCATCTGGCCAAAGACAAGGGCGGTTTTTGCTAGCACGCCTGATTCCGTCATTTCGAGATAGAGATCGTTTCCTTCGCGGGTACGCTCACCGACGCCACAGAAGACCGAATAGCCGCCGTGCTCGGTAGCAATGTTGTGAATCAGTTCCTGAATGATGACAGTCTTGCCGACACCGGCACCCCCGAAGAGGCCAACTTTTCCGCCTTTGGAATAGGGTTCGAGAAGGTCGATGACTTTGATGCCGGTCTCAAACATTTCGGTGCGAGTAGCCTGTTCCTGAAATGTCGGCGCCGCCCGATGAATCGGAAGGCGTTTGACATTGGCGGGAATCGGGGTCTTGTTGTCGATTGCCTCACCGAGAAGATTGAAGAGCCGTCCGAGGGAATGCTCCCCCACCGGCACCGTAATAGTCGATCCGGTATCAACCACTTTCATGCCGCGTACAAGGCCGTCGGTCGACGCCAGCGCGACGCATCTCACGACGTTATCGCCGATATGCATCGAGACCTCGATGGTCAGATTGATGCCGGCTTGTTCGTCCACGATTTTCAGAGCGTTCAGGATTTGGGGCAACGAGTCGGATCGAAACTCGCAGTCGACCGTCGGGCCGATAACCTGCACCACTCTGCCAATATTTTCTGCCATACATTTACTCCAGTCTATTTCTCAACAACATCATTCAAAGTCATCAGCCCTTGAGGGCCTCGGCGCCGCTTACCACTTCAAGAAGTTCCTTGGTGATCTGGGCTTGTCGCGCCTTGTTATAATCAAGCGTCAGTGTTTGAATCATTTCGCCGGCATTCTTGGTCGCGGCTCCCATCGCTATCATGCGGCTGCCATGCTCGCTTGCGAACGAATCAGCAAGGGCCGTGACCAGCTTGGTCGTAGCGTAGCCGGGCATCAGCGCAGCGTAGATATCGGTCGGATTTGGTTCGAAAATATAATCACTCGCCGAACCGCCTTCGCCAACCTGAGGTTTTGCAATTGGCAGGTAACGCTCTTCATTGACGCGATATTTCACCAGCGAGAAAAACTGCGTGTACAGAATATCTATTTCATCGGTTTCGCCGGTGCTGAACCGCTCGGTAAGAAACGACACGAGAGCACGCGCTTTGTCATACTTGAGCACGCCTCCCCAATCGCCGACAAATCGCACCACCGGATACGGACGGCGTTTGAAAAAGTCGTTCCCTTTTTTTCCGACCGTCACGATCTCGAACGCCGTTCCCTGATTGGCCTGAATCCACTGCATCGCCCGGCGCAGGATATTGGCGTTGAAAGAGCCGCACAGACCTCGATCAGAGGTCACGATGACGAGCGTTTTGCGCTTCACCGGACGGATTTCAAAGAAGGGATGCATAATCTCGTCGCTCGAACCGGCCGCCAGATGCGAGAGCATCTCATCCATCTTTCGCGCATACGGGCGAACCTGCTCAACGCGCTGTTGGGCGCGCCGCAGTTTGGAAGCCGCTACCATCTCCATCGCTTTGGTGATGCGGCGGGTGGATGCCACGGAACGGATTCGAGTGCGTACTTCGCGAAGGGTAGCCATAACGCTGTAACCTTCTAAGGATGGTACTCCTTAGCTGGCCTTGAACTCCTTCTTGAAGGCTTCGACCGCCGATTTCAGTTTCGCGGCAGTATCATCGGAAATCGTTCGCTCTTTTGTGAGATTATGCCTGATATCGGGATATGATGTCTCGCAGAACTCGAGGAATTTCTCTTCAAAGCGAAGGATGGACTCAGTGGGGACATCATCCAGATAGCCCTTGGCTCCGCACCAGATGATCATCACCTGACGCTCCACCGGCATCGGGACAAACTGCCCCTGCTTGAGAAGCTCAACCATCTTTTCACCGCGAGTGAGCTGTTTGATTGTCGCTTCATCGAGATCGGAGCCGAACTGCGCGAATGCCGCAAGGGAGCGGTACTGGGCAAGATCAAGCTTGAGAGACCCGGCTACCTGGCGCATCATTTTCGCCTGGGCGTTGCCGCCCACACGCGAGACTGAGATACCGACGTTAATAGCGGGGCGCACGCCCGAGAAGAACAGCTCGGACTCAAGGAATATCTGGCCGTCGGTGATAGATATCACGTTGGTCGGGATATATGCCGAAACGTCACCGGCCTGCGTTTCAATAATCGGCAGAGCGGTAAGTGAACCGCCGCCTAATTTATCAGAAAGCTTTGCGGCACGCTCCAGTAGTCGGGAGTGGCAATAGAAAATGTCGCCCGGATAGGCTTCGCGTCCCGGCGGACGGCGGAGAAGAAGCGACAGCTGGCGATAGGATGCGGCCTGTTTTGATAAATCGTCATAGACGCACAGGGCGTGGCCGCCTTTATCGCGGAAGTATTCACCCATGGC
>JACRAV010000022.1 GCA_016213305.1 Candidatus Zixiibacteriota bacterium
CATGACCTCCTGCTGGCCCTCGGACAAGGCCCGGATGCTTTCCGTGCGCGCGATCATGTCGGCGCGATGCTCGATAAGGCGTTCGCGGTAGCCCTCCACCATGGCGTCGATCCGGCCCGCGTCGATCATCTCCGGTTGCCGGATGGCCTCGCGGACCTGGGCGGTCAGCTTGCTCCCAAGATCGCGGTTGAGCGCACGGCTGAGTTCCCGCTGTTCGAGGCCGCGCCGAAAGTTCGCCAGGGCGCTCGCCTGCTGGGCGTTCAGCCCAATGGCGTCGCGCTGGAGGAGCCTTTCCGGTCCAGCCTGGGGCCGATCATGAATCCGCCGAGCCATCCGAACTGCCGGTGCTCGACGTTCTTCCGCACGGACGCGGCCGGCCTATTGGGAGAACTCAACCCCGCGCCGCGCCTCGTGACGGATCGCGCCACGGGGGCGAAACGGTACGAGACGTTGGGGGAGTCCTACCGGCGCAAGCCGGGGCCGCTCAAGAGAAGGCGACGGTAGCCAAGGAATCGAGGTAGCATCTCGCTTTGAAATCCAGCTTTAGATTTGGCGATATTATACTTAACAAACTCATGCCTGCGATCGGCTCAGTGCTATTCGCGGACTCGGCCTAAATTGAAGTTTGGGTTTTCGCTCCAAACTTTCTGATCGTTATTCCAAGACCAATCACCAACCACTTGCTCTAGGCAAGGTTCGAAATCAGACTCATTGGTAATAACGTCGTATTTTCCATCGTCGAGCTGGACGACTGTCGTGGTATCCATGCCGGGTCTAAGCTGACTTTTAGCGTTCGCCTTAGCTTTCGATTTTTGCTCAAACATGTTTCACCCCGTTTTCGCTTTTGTGTGTTGTTCCATTTCGCACTTTGCGAGATGTCATGCGTGAGCTGGTCCCACTTGTTTGGACAGGTTGGCAGCGAAGTTAAGGTGTATTCCGGTTGTTGATCACGCTGCCAAAACCCCATTCACGTTGATCGCCTTTTGCGGCTGTTGGGCCTGGGGGGATGTGGGCAAGGCGTCAGCCTTGTCCATCATATCCCCAGGCCGCTTGATCGAGTAGGCCTCGGCCGGAGTCGCGCCGTCAAGGGCGGAGTGCGGCCGCTCGGTGTTGTAGAACCGAATCCATTGGCCAATGACGCGCTCGGCCGCGAAGCCGTCGGTCAACTCGTGCAGATAGACCGCCTCGTACTTCAGCGATCGCCACAGGCGTTCGATGAAGATGTTGTCCATGCACCGGCCCCGCCCGTCCATGGAGATCGCGACGCTCGCGTCCTTGAGAACGCCGGTGAAGTCGAAGCTGGTGAACCGGCTGCCCTGGTCGGTGTTGAATATCTCCGGCTTGCCGTACCGGGCCATCGCCTCGCGCAGGGCCTCGACGCAGAACCGGGCGTCCATGGTGTTCGACAGCCGCCACGCCAGGACATGGCGCGTCGCCCAATCCATGATCGCAACCAGATACAGGAATCCACGCCGCACCTGGATGTAGGTGATGTCGGCGCACCAGACATGATCCGGTCTATCCACCCTCAGATTCCGCAGCAGGTACGGGTAAATCCGGTGCGCCGGGTGCGGCGCGCTGGTCCTGGGAGCCTGGTAGATCGCCTCCAGGCCCATGAGGCGCATCAGACGCCGAACCCGGTGACGGCCGGCATGGACGCCTTCACGCCGGAACTGGAGAATCATCTGTCGGCTGCCGTAGAAGGGGTATTGCAGAAACAGCTCGTCGATCCGGCGCATCAGCGCCAGGTTCTCGGGACTCTCGCCCCTGGGGGCGTAATAGAACGAAGACCGGCCGATCGAGAGAAGGCGGCATTGGCGGCTCAGGCTCAAGCCGGGGCGGCCGGGCGCGATCATCGCCTTGCGCTCTCCCCGGCTCATCGCTTGAGCCCTTTGGCCAAAAAATCCCGTTCCACCGTCAACTGGCCGATCTTGGCGTGCAGATCGCGAACCTCGGTGTCGTGATCCTGGCGCTCCCGGTCCGCCCCGTTCGAGAACACCTCCGACAGGCCGGCTACCGCCTGGCGCTTCCAGGTACTCACCTGGTTCGGATGCACCTTGTGCTGGCCCGCGATCTCCTGGACCGTCTTGTCCCCGCGCAAGGCCTCCAGGGCAACCCGGGCCTTGAACTCGCCCGTAAACCGCCGTCTGGTCGTCATGTCGTATTCCTCCGTTATCCGGCGGAATACACCTTAACACCCTGTCCGGTTTTCTAGGACCAGCTCAGGTGTCGACAAATTATTTTATGACAAATACCTGACGTGTGGGCTACTCCCCGGAAATCGGACAGTGACGTAAGCTACGGATTTGGTGTCTAAGGGGTGAATCTCCGCATGAAAATCCGTGGAATTATAGCGCTCAAACCAAGAGTTGCGCGATGATCGGTGTTATCTTACCGTTTATGTCTACTGCCGGTTTCCAAGACGCCGGACTCGGATGTCATAATGGGCCTAGCCCCTCACCTGGAGTCCTGACATGATTGCCCAGACAATTTGCCCGTTTTCACCCATAAATCTGACCAGTTAGCAACCCCATCTATCTGTCTGATAAAAATAGATAATCATGGCGATAGAATATAATATCGAGCGCGTCAATTTTCTGATTGTTGAAGACAACGCGCACATGCGCAATCTAGTCAAAGTGATCCTAAACGCCTTCGGCGTGCACAATATTGCCGAGGCGGCGGACGGCGCCGATGCCTTCAAGATCCTGCGGCATTTTCTTGCCGATATCATCATCTGCGATTGGGTGATGCAACCTCTGGATGGACTCGGTTTCGTGCAAATGATCCGAACCGGCAAAGACAGCCCGAACCCCTACGTTCCGGTCATCATGCTGACCGGCTATACCGAAATGAATCGGGTGGTGGAAGCTCGCGACGCCGGAGTCAACGAATTTTTGGCCAAGCCCGTATCCGCCAAGAAGATTTATTCCCGCATCCGCGCCATCATTGAGAACAACCGGCCGTTTATTAAAACCAAGACGTTCTTTGGCCCCGACCGCCGCCGCCAGAACATGGCTAACTACAGGGGGTCGGAACGACGCAAGGCGCAGACCGATATCATCGCCGCCCAGCAGGTACTCCATGTAGACGTGGTCGAGAAGCCAGGGCGCGGATAGAGAACCCAGTGTTACTGCCGATGATCCGCCACCTACCTTGGAAATTTCGAGTTAGTGCTTACCGGATTTTTCGCGCAGTTGCCGCTCTAAGATCTCAAGCATGTCGGTGATTCTTTTACATCCGCCAGCTCTTCCAAAGGGTAGCCTGATTTCGCCGCCGGTTA
>JACRAV010000268.1 GCA_016213305.1 Candidatus Zixiibacteriota bacterium
ACACTACCCGCACCGGCGATCTGATGGCCCGCGCCACCAACGATCTGGAGGCAGTGCGGCAGATGATCGGCCCCGGCATCATGCAGATCACCAACACGGTGGCGACGATCGTTATGTCGCTGTCGATGATGGTGTATCTGTCGCCTAAACTCACGCTGTACGCGGTGGTGCCGTCGGTGGTATTTCCGGTGATGGTGTATGTGCTGGGCAATCTGGTGCACAAGAAATTCATCAAGATACAGGAGCATTTTTCACTGTTGACGGCGACGGCGCAGGAAAATCTGGCCGGCGTGCGGGTGATCAAGGCGTACCGTCAGGAAGAGGCGGAGACGGAGCATTTTGCACAGATTTCGCGCAAGTATGTTGACCTGAATCTCGGCATGGCGCGTCTGTACGGCACGTTCTTCCCGCTGATTTCATTTCTGGCGGCCGGGCTGAATCTGGTGGTTCTTTATTTCGGAGGGCTGGATATTCTGCACGGGGCGCTTCCGTTGGGAACAATGGTCGCCTTCTTTGCCTACTTGACGCAATTGTACTGGCCAATGATGGCAATCGGCTGGACGATGTCGCTCTACCAGCGGGGGACCGCCTCGCTCGATCGCATTAACGACGTTCTCAACACCCCTCCGGGCATTGCGGACCCGGGCGTGAAAGGACATACCGCCGAGATGCGAGGACGGGTGGAATTCCGCAGTCTGCGATTCGGTTACGGGGAAAAGCCGGTACTTGACGGCATTTCTCTGCGGGTTGAGCCGGGGCAAACGGTAGGTGTGGTGGGGATGACCGGTTCCGGCAAGACGACGCTGGTCACGCTGTTGGCCCGCATGTACCCGGTCGAGCGGGGAATGGTTTTTATTGATGAAGTGGATGTCAACGACTGGTCGCTTGGCGAACTGCGGCGACAGATCGGTTTTGTCACGCAGGAACCGTTTTTGTTTTCGGATACGATGACTGAGAATATCCGGTTCGGGCGCGGTGACGCGCCGCTCGACGATGTGCTCGAAGCGGCGGAGATGTCGGCGCTCGCCAAAGATGTGGCGGCGTTTCCGCATCAATATGAGACGATGGTTGGCGAGCGGGGGATCACCCTGTCGGGCGGACAAAAACAGCGCACCGCGATCGCCCGCGCCATGGTGGTGGCTCCGGCGATTCTGGTGCTGGACGACGCCACCTCGGCGGTGGACACCGAGACCGAACACGAAATCAACGAGGCGATTCGTCGGCGGGCCGACGGATGCACCACTTTTATCATATCGCACCGGATGTCGTCGGTGAAGGACGCCGATGTGATCATCTATCTCGAAGACGGCCGGATCGCCGAGCAGGGGTCGCACGAGGAGTTGATGCGGCTCAACGGGAATTATGCCGAAGTGTACCGCTCGCAATTGCTGGCGGCCGAACTGGAGCAGTTGTAAGTGGCGGCGAGCAGTCATCACGACGAAGAAGCGCTGGGCAAGGCGTACGACGCCGGCCTGATGAAGCGACTGCTGGGGTACCTGCGTCCCTATCGGACACGGACACTGCTGGCGGTGGCCCTGTTGCTCATTGGTTCCGCCACCCAGGTGGCTCTGCCGTGGCTGGTGCAGGTGGCGATCGACGACTATATCGCCGTCGGGAATGCCGCCGGATTCGGCTGGATCGTGCTGGGATATCTGGTGGTGATGCTGGTCAGTTTCGGTTCCACCTACGGCCAGACCTTCATCACCATGTGGATCGGACAGAAAGTCCAGTTCGATATCCGGATGCAGATATTCCGCCATCTCCAGAAACTGTCCCTGAGATACTACGACAAGAATCCGGTTGGGCGTCTGCTGACGCGGGTGACCAACGACGTCAACGTGCTCGACGAATTGTTCTCGTCGGGGGTGGTGTCGATCGTCGGCGATATCTTCACGCTGGTGTTCATTGTCGGCATGCTGTTTTACTACGACTGGCGGCTGGCGCTGATCACGTTCGTGGTTCTGCCTCTCCTGGTGGCGGCCTCGTTCATTTTCAGGGCCAAAGTGCGCGATGTGTACCGCGAGGTTCGGCTCAAGACGGCGCGGCTGAACGCCTTCTTGCAGGAACACCTGACCGGTATCCGGATTGTGCAGTTGTTCACGCAGGAAGCCCGCACCTATGAAAAGTTCGACCGGATCAACAAGGATTTGCGGACACA
>JACRAV010000269.1 GCA_016213305.1 Candidatus Zixiibacteriota bacterium
GATCTTGCCGAAGACCGTCTCGCTCGCCGCCGTGTCATCAGCAGTCCCCAGATATTTTTCCACGTCGTCCACGTAACCCACAATGTCTTTGAGGATTTTATCCGTATCCTTGGCCCCGCCGCCGGCCTTGATCCGTCCGAAGAGCGTGTCCGTCGCGGCCGCGTCCGTCGGCGCGCCGATCCTGGCCGCCAGATCGTCGGTATTTGTCTTAACGGACTCTTGCAAGGTATCGACCTTCTCCAAAAGCGTGATATTCGTCCCGCTGTCGCTGGCCGCAAGCTTGCCAAAAACCGTCTCCTTCAGATATGTATCCGTCGACTGACCTATGGCCTCTTTGATCGCTTGGGCGTTGGCGTCAATGCCGGTCACGTCAGCCCAGTTGATCGTCTCGGTCTTCGTCTGGACCGCCGTGATATTCGCCCAGTTGATCGTGTCCGTCTTCGCCTGGATGAACCCGGAGGCCGTCACAAGGCCGGTGACATCACTCCAATTAATCGTGCCTGTGGCCGTCCTGATCGCCGCGATATTGCCGGTGCCCAATTCATCCAGAATCGTTGTAATCTTGCTCCAATCGATCACAGCCGTATTGGCCTTGATGGCATCGGCCGTGGCCTGGTTGGCCGCGATTTTGCCGAACACCGTCGCGTCACTCGGCAGATCCAGCGCTGTCCCCAGTTTCGTCGCCACGCCCGTGACATCGCCCCAGTTGATCGTGTCCGTCGCCGTCTTGACCGCGCTCACCTGCGTCCAGTCAATGGTATCGGTCTTCGCCTGGATATTCCCGGCCGTGGTCACGATCCCCGTCACATCCGCCCAGTTGATCGTGTCCGTCCTGGTCTTGATCGCCGCGATGTTCCCTGTCCCGACCTCGCCGATCAGGGTCGCCACATCCGTCTTCGTCGCGGCCACATCCGCCCAAAGGATCGTGTCCGTCTTGGCCCGCACGCCCGCCACCTCGCCAAAGAGTGTTCCGGGGGCGCCGGTTGTAAAATCACCCAATCTTGCCAGCAAGGCGCCGACATCCGTGCTGATACCACTGGTGCTAGTATTGATGATGCCGACCGTCGTGGTCAGCGCGTTGACCTTTGTCTCAACGCCGTCGACCTTGGCAAAGACGCTGTCGAAATCATTGGCCTGGACCTTGATGACGACGGTATCCACACTGCCGGCGGCGGTGTCCTGGCAGACAAAGGTATAGTCCCCCGCCATGGTGAAGGTGTAATTATCCTGATAAATACCTGTCGTAGAAATCTGCGTGGGCGCCAGGCTGCTCGAACTGTTGTCCGGAGCATAAACGGTCAAGGTGGGGGTTACGCCCGGATTATATCTGCACCGGATCGTCATCACTGGGTTGACGGGCGTTGTAAATTTAATCGTCGTTGACCTGTTTAAAATCTCCAGTTTGCGCTCGGCCGCGATCTTGTCCGTGATATTGGTCTGCGCCGCCGTGATCTGGTTGGGCAGGTCGGTCGTTACTTTCGCCTCGATCACGCCGATCTTCTCGGTGAGGCCGCCGGCGCCGCTGATTGAAGTCTGCACCGCCGTGGCCGTCGTCTGGACCGCATCGATCTTGGGGATTACTTGAGTCGAAATTTTATCCGTCTCTGTCTTGATCGCGCCAGTGTCGGCCTGGATAGCCGTTGCCTGCGCCGCCACCGCCGCGGCCCGGCCGAAGAGCGTGTTGCTGTCCGCGACCGTTGCCGTTGACCCCAGATTAGTATTTATCGTATTAGCCGTCGTCTGCACCGTGTCGACCTTCGTGCCCACCGCGGCGATGTCCGTCGACAGCGAGCTCAAATCCCCGCCGATCGTCAGGGCCTTGGTGCCGGAATAGGTGCTGCCTTTGTAAGTGATCTTGCCCACGACCGTGTAAACGATACCGGAAGTGAGGTTCGCCGCGGGGTTCCAGTTGATATGGAAAATACCGTTGCCGCTGTCCAGGGCATTGGTCACATCAGCGCTGGCCAGGCTCGTCAAAGACGTCCCGCTGTCATCCAGGACGTTCAGGGAAGTCAGCTCTCCCGCCACCAGGTCGCTCACCAGCACACCGCTCTGCGAGAGCGACACGTTCATCAAAATCTTGTCGATGCTCGAGAAGACCGGGTCTATCTGCACCGAGTAGATCAACGGCGACTCCAGCGTGAAGACGTCCGACCCGTCGTAAGGCACCCCGGAAAGGGTGATCGTCGTCTTGATCAGATACTGCCTGCCCTTGAGCAGTTCAACCCCGCTGGTCCTCGTATTCCACGTCACCCAATACATGCCGTTGGCGTCATAAACGACGCCGTTCCCCAATATCGGCGAGGCCGGGCTGATGGGGACCGTATCCGAGACGGTGGAATCATAAATCCTGATCTGGACTCCCTCGAGCCCGGAGAACAGGCTCGCGTCCAGCGGGAGGCCTTTCTTCTCCATCCAGGCGCTGATACTCAATTCGCCGGTCTGAAAATTATACGCCGTCCTCGCTTCGACTGTTTTAATGACGTCCGGCTGGGTATCGATCGTGACGCTGACTTCCTTGTCGCAGTCAACCGCCGTAACATCCTTATCGGCCTTCCAGAACCTGGTGCCGCTGTAAATCTCCTGATACGTGAAGATCGTTTCGATATCATCCGTCGTCCAATGCGGATAGAAACGGTCAAACTTGCCCGAGGCCGTTCCCAAACTGTTATTCACCACTTCCCAAATCGACTTGACACCGCCGGCAGTGGCCGGTTTCTCAGCTTCGTAGACGTCTAAATCTTTCAAAGGCGTGCCGGAGAAACTCTTGACATACCATCTGATTTTATAATATCTCACCTCGAAGGAAGCCGGGATCACGACACTCGCCGCCGGGTGCCCCGCGTCCGCGTCGGAAACTTTCAGCCAGACCTGGCGTTTTGATGTCGCTTCACTGGCGTGGTCCAACCCTGCCAGGATCACATCATCCACAACCCATGTATAAGGTGAGCTGTTTGCCACCACCCCGGCAACACCGCCCGTAATCGGAGTGAAATCCGTGCCGTTGGTTGAATATTCAAATTTCACGTTGCTCACGTTTCCTTTGGTCGTCCAGGTAATATTTTCACCTTTGTGAACGATCAAAGACGACGCGGCGGTCGGCGCGGTGAAGGC
>JACRAV010000270.1 GCA_016213305.1 Candidatus Zixiibacteriota bacterium
ACTCTACGTATAAATCTGGGTTTATTATAGCCGTCCTGCCACCAAAACTGCCAAAATGGCCGTACGGTGGTGTGGCGGACAACAGAAACAGCGTAACCATATGTCTTTCGATAACTTAACAGAGCGCGAACGAAGCATTCTTTACAACCTGATTAACTATTACATCTCGTCGGCCGACCCTGTCGGCTCACGAGTGATGGCGAATCGGTTCAGTATGGGGATTTCTTCGGCCACTATCCGCAACGTCCTCCAGGACTTGGAGGATATGGGGCTGGTGAAGCAGCCGCACACCTCGGCCGGGCGTGTCCCAACCGAGCTTGGCTACCGTGTCTACGTCGACACCCTCTTCAAGCCCGAAGAGTTGACCGCCAGCGAGAAGGAAACTATCCGCACCGGCATTCTCCAGAGCGGCCGCGGCCTCAACGAAGTGCTTGGCCAGACCTGCAGAATCCTTGGGCAGATAACCAACGAACTGGGCGTCAGCATCGGCCCCAAATTCGAGGCCGGTGTCCTCAAGCGGATAGAGTTGATTCAGGTCGCCAGCGACAGAGTAATGGTTGTCGTGGTGCTCAGTTCCGGTTTGGCGCGGAGTGTCATTCTCGAAGTGGAAGCGAATCTGACCGAGGCAGAGATTTACGATGTCGAGGCGACCCTCAATGAGCGTCTGTCGGGGTTGACGCTTGAAAAACTTCGTCAGACAATCGCCCAGCGTCTTGCGGATACCTCCGGCCACGGACGGCTGATCCACCTCCTGATGGAATCGAGCGAGAAGATATGGAAGGAAGATCCATCCAAGGAGATTCATGTCGCCGGCATGGACAGACTGCTGGCGCAACCGGAGTTTTCGGATGTGCAGAAAGTGGCGAGCCTCATCAAACTTCTCGACGACGGCAAATTGCTCTCCGAGTTTTTCAAAGGGGAGATGGATGAAGGTTTGGTTATAGCCATCGGCAAAGAGAACCGCATCAGCCAGATACTGAACTGTTCGATGGTGTCATCGACCTACCGTGTCGGAGACCTGTCGGGGACTATCGCCGTCATCGGGCCGACAAGGATGCCCTACGAAAAACTGGTCTCGGTGGTCGAGTACACGGCGCGAACGATGTCGGATGTGCTCGGCGGGATAGATTCGAAACAAAAGTAACGATTGGAATATGAAAGACGAAAAGATACAGACAAACGGCAACGACGCCGAAACAACGGCTTCTGATATGGCCGACGCTCCGGCTGAATCGGAATTGACCATCGAAGAGCAGCTGTCGATTCAGCTGGCCGAAAAGAATGACCAGTTTCTCCGTTTGGCGGCGGACTACGAGAATTATCGCAAGCGGATGGCCCGCCAGATGGAGGAAGTGGCCCGTTCGGCGAATGACCGCATCCTTAACGACCTCTTCGACGTTGTGGACAATTTCGAGCGCGCCCTGAAAACCAACGGCACCGATCTTGAGTCGATGCGAAAGGGAACGGAGATGATTTACCAGCAGGTGATCCGGCTGTTGGCGTCCTACGACATCAAGCCCTTCGATTCCCTCGGTGAGGTCTTTGACCCCAACAAGCATGAGGCGCTGATGAAGACGCCGAGTGCCGACTACCCCGAAGGGTGCGTGGCGATGGAGATATCGAAAGGATTCATACAGGGGGAAAGAGTAGTGCGCCACACCCGTGTGGCGGTCAGTTCTGGAAAACCCGCGGATACCAAGGCGTCATCGCCCGGCTCCGCTGAGAGTAGTAACTAAAGGAGCGAATAGATATGGGAAAGATTATTGGCATCGATCTCGGCACCACCAACTCGTGTGTTGCGGTGCTGGAAGGCAAAGACGCGGTAGTGATACCAAATCTCGAGGGGGCGCGTACGACGCCATCGGTCGTCGGATTCGCCAAAGACGGCGAGCGCCTTGTCGGCGCCGCCGCAAAGCGTCAGGCAATCACCAATCCGCAAAACACGGTCTACTCCATCAAACGGTTCATGGGGCGGATGCACAACGAAGTGGCCACCGAAGAAAAGCTGGTGCCGTATCATGTCACTGAAAACGACCGCGGCGCAGTTATGGTTGAGGTCGGCGGAAAGAAACAGTCGCCGCCCGAGATTTCGGCGCTGGTGCTTGGTTATCTGAAAAAGTCCGCCGAAAGCTACCTCGGCCACGAAGTGACGCAGGCGGTTATTACCGTTCCGGCCTATTTCAATGACTCCCAGCGTCAGGCCACCAAAGATGCAGGAAGAATCGCCGGTCTCGAAGTCCTTCGCATCATCAACGAGCCGACGGCGGCATCTCTGGCCTACGGTCTCGACCGAAAGAA
>JACRAV010000271.1 GCA_016213305.1 Candidatus Zixiibacteriota bacterium
AGTGTCGGTTCACACGTCACCTCCTGCGGAGGTGACGCAGGAACCGACACAACGTATTTTTGCATCTTATGGGACGGCCTCGGAATGTCCGCCGACCACGTAACAAAACGGAACCCACAGCAAGCTGTGGGCCACAAAGAATGCGAATCGGCTTACTTCCTCCGAGACTTGACGACCGTGTGCTTATCATCAAACACACACTTTCGAGTCTTTGTTCCATGCTGAATTCTAGATTCGAGGTGCAGACAGATATTATCGGGTTTGTCGCCCGCGCGCCATTCTATTTCAACACAACATCGGTTTGCGTCGGTAATCGAAGCCCTAACACCACTGGCACCCAATACTACAAACCCATCCCAGCCAAACCGCCCTTCGAGAGGACCAACATCGATATGAAAAGCAGTAAGATTTCTGATGAATTGCCTGATCTTAATCGACATCAGTGAGTCTTCAACTATGGCGACAGTTCGCAATACAGATTCTTGCTGAACTAGTCCAATTTGGTCGCCGAAGTCGAGCGGCGAGACCTCACGCCACAGTGGCACCAGTATTCGCTCGTTTGGCGGGCACGAATCGCACATTCGAAGACTGACAAGCAGAATTGAATCTCGAATGATTGCTAAGCCGGCGGTTCCCAATCCCACCGCCGAAACAACTGGTAGTTGTGGACCCGTACTATCCGGTGTAATCTTCTGCCTGAAAACATCCAGTTGCCAATTCCTTAACGGTTCGTCGATTACTTGCACAACGATCGTCTGGTCACGCCACTGGATTTTCCCCGGATACTCGACGCGGGACCAAACGGGATGGCAAAGCACAAACAAACCGCTGAACACATAGATCGACAATTGAACTGCAGTCTGACCAGGCACAATTTAGGTCTCCAATTTCAAGGACGCAGATTCGACGTCCCGAATGCTCACTCCAGCGCCAGATAGGGCACGGCGTTGGCCACCAGTTCGCCGGCCCCAAACTTTTGGTACCGGTAATACCCCGCCGCCGCGATCATCGCCGCATTGTCGGTGCACAGGTCCATCGGGGGGAACAAACATCGTTTTCCCACCTGCGCCAGTTTTTCCGAAAGCAGGGCACGGAGCCGGCTGTTGGCCGCCACCCCGCCCGATATGGTGACGTCGGACACGTTCCGGTCGTTCGCCGCGGCCACCGTTTTTTCCACCAGCACATCGACCGCCGCGGCCTGAAACGAGGCGGCAATATCTGCCCGATGTTTCTCCAGCGCCTCGGCGCTCAGCGACTGCACATGCAAGGCAACCGCCGTCTTGAGACCTGAATACGAGAACTGGTACTCTTCGGAGCGCACGGCTCGCGGAAACCGGAAGTAAGCGGGATTCCCCTGCCGGGCCAGTTTGTCAAGCGCCGCCCCGCCGGGGTATCCCAGCCCAAGAATTTTGGCGACTTTATCGAACGCCTCGCCGGCGGCGTCGTCGCGGGTTTTGCCGAGAATCGAATATTCTCCCACGCCGAACACTTCCACCAGCATCGTGTGACCGCCGGACACGACCAGCGTCAGATGGTGGGTTTTCAGATCATGATGCGCCAGCATATTGGCGGCGAGGTGGCCTTCCAGATGATTCACCGGCACGAACGGTATCTGTCGCGAGTAGGCCAGCCCCTTGGCGAACGACAACCCTACTAACAGCGGGCCGACCAGACCTGGCCCCATCGTGGCCGCGACCAGCCCGATCTGTTCCAGCGTGACACCGGATTCATCGAGGGCCTGACGATAGATCGGGACGATAGTTTTGAGATGCTCGCGGCTGGCGACTTCGGGCACTACCCCGCCGAATTTGGTGTGAATGGCCTGCGACAGGATGACGTTCGAGCGCACTGTCCGGCCGTCTTCCACGACCGCGACCGAGGTTTCGTCGCAGGATGTTTCGATGCCCAGCGTGAGCATCAGCGTTCCTCGATGATTCTGACGGAGTCGATCGGCAGGCGGGCAACCCGGAAGCTTGACGGGCAGTCAACTTTCAGTTGGGCCTTGTGATCGGCCGACTGGTGGCGGTAATCGACCGACACGGTTATGGCGTTGCGGTTGAGCAGGTCGATATCTTCAGGCGGACCGGCCAGGTCCACACGGACAAGGGGCGGACTGGTGACCACCGACGATCCGGCGGGGGCGTTGAACACAATGACCTGTAGATTGTCATACGAGCGCGTCTTCACCGGCACGACCCGAATGGAAAGCGTGGCGCTGTCGGGGGTGATGCGCAAGTTGCTGTTTTCGGGATGCGCCAGCGGCAGTTTGATGGTGGTACCGGTGCGCAACCCTTTGATCACGTAGGATTGGGTCGCGACCGATTTGAGCGTCTTTATCACGCTACGCGGCCCCACGACCGTCACCGTATCGGGGGAAACATCAATCTGCCGGGCCACGGCAAACCCGACATCGGCGGTGACATCGAGCGCCGGTTCCACCGGGAGAAAGGCCACGTATTGCTGGTCGATATCGAGCGCCACCGAAGTGGGGCTGATGATGTCGTGGATGTGCACACCGCCGGCGGTGCTGACCAGGGTCACGTTCGATGGCGTCAGCGCGACCGTGTGCTGGCCCGCTGGATACCCGACGGCACTCAGTCGCACACCCTGCGCCTGCCATTTTTCGCGAAGCAACTGCTTGCCGATGGCGGTGACGCCGGCGGTCACGGTGTCGGTGAAAGGCCGGGTGAGAATCAGACCCTCTTTGATGTCCACTTTGGTGATCGGAAGGCGAATATCATAGTTGTACGACTTTTCGGTGGCGACATGAAACCAGATCAGCACACCGATCAGCAGAGAAAAGAACTTGGCCCAGAGATTATCAAATATCTTCAACATATCCTGCTCGTCCGTAGGCGATACCCAATGGTACGGAATAGAGGCGCAGGATTCAACTGCTTCCGAAAACGCCGAAAATCAATCCATCCGGTCGGGATTGTTCCACCAGAACCGGGTCAGGCCGGCATCGGAGCCGATCCAGAGGAAGTCGCCGTCGAGCAACAGACAATTGATACGGTCGGAGGGAAGGCCGTCGGCGGTCGTAAATTCGCGGGTAATCGGTTTGGCGCGGGAATAGTGCACCAGCGTGAACCCCCGGTCGGAGGTGACCGCCGCCACGTCATCGTTGACCGCCAGCCGCCGGACCACGTTGGAAAACAGATTCAGGCGAAAGGGTTCGGTCCCGGCGGTTTTCACATTCACCCTGAGCAGACCGTTGTCGGCGGCCATCCAGAGGAACGGTCCCCGACGAACGATATCATACACTCGCCCGAAAGTGAACTTGAGAGGGTCCTCGAACTTGGCCACCTCGCCGGTGGAGCGTCGGATGCGGAGCGCGCCGAAATTCGTCGCGATCCAGAGATTACTGTCCTGCGGTTCCACCTTGAAAATGCGGCACCGACTGAGGAGCCGCGACGACACGACGCTGATCGAATCGTGCCGCATGAAACTCAGCCCCGCCGCCGTGCCGATCATGATTGTGTCGGCGCAGACGGTCAGGCAGGAGACCGAATCATCGGCAAGGCCCCGACGGCGGTCGATTCGTCTCTCGATCTGCCGGGTGGCGCGATTCATCACCAGCAGGCCGGTAGCCGTGCCGATATACACGCGGAGACTATCGGCGGCGATGGCGGTGACGTCGATAGCCGGGAAGTTAAGTGTTTGCTCTTCTTCGATGAACGACGACGAACCCTCTGCTGAGTTGAACAGGGTGAGGCCATTGCGCGATCCGGGGGAGTACAGTCCGCCGAGGACCAGCAGGGAATCATCCTGATACATCGCGTTGACCCGCTTTTGCAGAAGCCCGGTGGGAAGAAACTGCATCTCGATCGATCCGGCCGGCAATTTGGCCGCCCCATACCCCCAGGTACCCAGCCAGCGGTCTCCCGCGTTGTCCTGAATTGCGCTCGATATGGGAACGAGGCGGCCGATCTGATCGGATAGCTGTCCTCCGGAAAAATAATTGAATCCGACCGGCGGAATCAACTCGTTCGGGGCCGCGATATGTGTGTATACCGTGTCAACTTCAGCCAGCTCGGTGCGCGGGTACCAGCGGTCGAGAAAACTGTCGTATTCGAAGTACCCGTATTTGGTCTGGGCATAGAGATGGTCGTCGAAGCGGGATGCCCAGATGCGCTCGATCTCGGTCCCGTCGAGGCCGTCGGCTCCGGTGAGCGGAAGTTCCCACCGATTTCCGATTTTGTCGTAACGAGTGATGCCGTTGCTGGTGGCGAAATAGACATGCGAGTTCGACGCGGCCACCGAGCGGATTGCGCTGAAATTGCTCCAGGTGATCATCTGTCCCTTGAGCCGGTCGGCCTGCGAGGGACTCGCGAACACAAATAGGCAGGCAACGACAAGGGAAAGCGGCGAGAGTATCTCTGCGCGACCGGTACTCATCTCATCTATCCTTGCCCAGAACATCGACGACCGCCGCGCAGAATAGCGAGGTGCCAAAAATCAGGGCTTGTTCATCGGCGATAAACCGGTCGGAATGCCAGGGTTTGTCCGCCTTGATCTTCTTGTTCATGACGCCGAGGCGGAACATCGACCCGGGGACCTTTTCGAGATAACAGGCAAAGTCCTCGCCCCCCAGCACCACCGGTGTGGTTTCAATCTTTCCGGGACCAAATAGTTGCTCATAATTGGACGCAAGTAGACGGTTCACGCGGGCATGATTGCTCAGCACCGGATAGCGGGCGATTTCCTTCATCTCGAATTTCGCGCCGCGCGCTTTGCAGATGCCGGCGGTGGTGCGCCGGATCAGCGCCGGGAGACGCCGCGCCAGCTCCGGCGACAGACTGCGGGCTGTTCCGGTCAGGGTGACGCGGTCGGCGATGACATTTCTGGCGGTCCCCCCCTCGATGCGGCCGAAGGTTATGGCGGCCGGGAGTATCGGATCGATTTCGCGGGAAACAATCTTCTGTATCGAGTCCACCACTTCGGCGGCGCAGGTGATGGAATCAACGGTGGTGTGTGGCCTCGCGGCATGTCCCCCTGAGCCGTGAATAATCAGGTCGAAATCGCAGACCGACGCCATCGTGACACCGTCGCGCAGACTGATCTTTCCGGTGGCCAGGGTCGGATCGACATGCAGGCCGAAAATTACCTTCACATTTTTGAGCGCCCCTTCGGCGATCATCGGACGGGCGCCGCCGGGCGGCACTTCCTCGGCCGGCTGAAAAATGAAGCGGACGGTGCCGGAAAAACGCTCCCGCATTTGCGACAATACCGCCACCGCTCCGAGGACGGTGGCCATGTGCATGTCATGCCCGCAAGCGTGCATCCGACCCGTGATTTTGGAGGCAAACGGCACACCCGACTTCTCACAGATCGGCAGGGCGTCGATATCGGACCTGATCGCGACCACCGGGCCGGGGCAATGACCGGTCAGCTCGGCGATCACTCCTGTCTTCATCTTCCGGAGAGGAACTACTCTCGCGCCTAAAGTTCGAAGTTGTTTCGTCAAAAAGGCGGTCGTTTCGAACTCCTGTGTGGACAATTCGGGGTGAGCGTGCAGATGCCGCCGCCAGCGCACCTGTTCGGGGTGAATCTGTCCGGCAATCTTTCTAATCTCGTCGAAGGTATCGCGGGGTTGTTTCATCAATGTCTTCCGTCGCGGATCGGGTAACGTCATCTTATACAATCTACCTTGCCGCGAGCGTGGGTGTCAAGGGGAACGGGAACCATCCGCCTACATGGATCGTTGTTGACATTGAACCGTTTTTATAGGAAACTACAGCAACCGGTGTGAGGCGCAAAACGACGTATCGAAACCGCCGAGCCGGCCTTGAGTATGGGACTATTTCGAGCCAAAAAGGACTCCGAATCGCAACGGCATGATGGCTGGCGTCGCGATGTGACCACGCCGTCGATGTCCGAAGTCCATTCGAGCGTCTATGTGCCGCAGACGGCGAGTTTCTGGCGCAAGCTGTTTGCGTTCAGCGGCCCGGGACTCATGGTATCGATCGGGTATATGGATCCAGGGAATTGGGCCACCGATCTGGCGGGCGGGGCGCGGTTCGGCTACACGCTGTTGTCGGTTATTCTCATCTCCAATTTCATGGCCATCGTTCTTCAGTATCTGTCCCTCAAACTGGGTATTGTCACCGGGCGCGATCTGGCCCAGGCCTGCCGCGATCACTTCACTCGCCCGGTTGCCCTGACCCTCTGGGTCCTCTGCGAAATCGCCATCGCCGCCTGCGACCTGGCCGAGGTGATCGGCTCGGCGATCGCGCTCAACCTGCTGTTCGGCATTCCGCTGGTGGTGGGTGTGATTGTCACGGCGCTTGATGTTCTCTTTATTTTATTTCTTCAAAATCGCGGTTTTCGGCTGATCGAAAGTCTGGTGGCCGGACTTATTTTTCTGACCGGACTCTGTTTTGCCTATGAACTGCTGGTGGCGCAACCATCACTGGCCGGTATGTTGGGCGGTCTGCTACCGACGCCACAAATCGTGGTTGACCCCGAGATGCTGTATATCGCGATCGGTATCCTCGGCGCCACGGTCATGCCGCACAATCTGTATCTGC
>JACRAV010000276.1 GCA_016213305.1 Candidatus Zixiibacteriota bacterium
CTGCATCTGGCGCATGAAAATAAACCAGAGGAAGAGCAGTCCGATCCAGGGTGAAAAGGCCAGGAAGATCTGCCAGAATCCGGTGCTTTCGGGTTTGGCGACAATTTTGGCGCCGGTCGCTTCGAGTTTGCCGATCAGTTCATAATTGTCGTCGGGAAACGGAATGCGCGACTTGAACTGCGAAAAGGTGGCGGGTGAATTGACCGACACAAAGGTGGCCGGCTTTTTCAACTTGCCGGAGACCTGCCGTTCCTCGAACACGACCTCGGCGATGTTGCCGTTTTTGATCTGTTCGGTAAATTCAGAATAGGTGATCTCGGCCGTTTCGGGGTTCAGGCCGTAGAGTGTCGAATAGATGAGCGCCACGACCAGAAAGAGGGCCATCCAGAAGATGAGCGGTCGGCCCACGCCCCGCCAGCGCGAGGGTTCCCGCGACGGGTCGCCTTTCGGGCGGCCGGGTCCGGAATTACGGTCCCTGCGGTTGTCAAAATCGTTCACGAATACTCCAACTTTCTTTCTTTGCTACCAGTTATACGCGTCGGCCGGCATTCTATTCACCCTAATATTATCGGCCAACTTACTCGTCAAGCAAACGGCCAATGAACGGGAGATTGCGGTATTTCTGGGTGTTATCCAGCCCGAAACCGATCACAAACTCGTTCCCAATGCTGAACCCCCGGTACTTGACGTCGATTTTCGTCCGATGGCTCCTTGGCTTGTCCATGAGTGTAACAATCTCGATCGAGGCCGGTTCCAGCTTGCGCAAACGTTCCATGATCACCGTCACCGTCCGGCCGGAATCGACAATCCCTTCCACCAGCAGAAGATGGCGCCCCTTGATCGGCACCGACAGCTCCCCTCCGAACTGGATATTGTCGCCGATCCGGGTACCCTTGCGGTAGCTGGCGGCCGCGATAAACTCCAGTTCCACCGGGAGTTTGATGTTCCGCATCAGGTCGGCTATAAAGATCGAGCACCCCTTGAGAACGCCGATGAGCACCGGCACCTGCCCGGCATAGTCGGTCGTTATCTGAGCGCCCAGCTCGGCAATCCGTCTGGCAATCTGCTTCTGATCGAGAAGCAATTCAAACGGTTGAACGGACGGCTTTTTTGACAACACGGAACTCAATTCTTACCACCTCGGACGTTGTTCGGTCAACTTTGACATCTTCAGCTATATCCCAACCGGACAGCCAGACGATCCGGTGGGCATCCCAGATCGCCGCGACTTCATCGCGTAACACCGCCGGAAACTTTCGGTCGGTGAGATAATCTCCAACCTTTTTTCGACCCTGCAAACCGAGGGGTCGGAACCGGTCTCCCGGTTTCACCATGCGGACTGTCAGCGGCAGGACAATCTTGCGTCGGTCCATCACCGCCTGCAGAGAGCGCCGTTCTCCTCTGGCGCGGCGGGATCCCAGTTTGCTCTCTCGCGCTCTGATATGACCGCCGGCAAATTCCACTATGTGCCACCGGTTGTCCAGCGTCAGCTCGGTCGGGCCGCTCGGCGATGATCTCGCCGATAAAACCAGTCGGCCATCGGCCACCGTCGCGTGAACATCGGATGCCAAGCTCAGGGACCTCCCCCGGGACAGTGCCAGAAGGTCCAGCCGATTGACCTGCTTCTTGTCCAGTGATAACCGATCGTCGGTCAACTCGGCCACAGCGTGCCTCAAAACGCGCCGTCGTTGCCATATAGAATATCCGCCATATATCTGTAAATCAAGCATTAACTTACCCCCCGGCGACATGGTGCGGATACGGCGATACGCCCGCCGCGCCAACCCGTCCAGAAACTCCTCTTCCTCTCCCAGCGTGTCGGCCAGTCCCAGCAACGCGCTTTCCACCTGCGGGTTGACTGATGCCTTGATCAGCGGCAGTAACCGCCGGCGGATCAAATTTCGCCGATAGCGGGTATTCTCGTTCGAACGGTCTTCGCAGTATCCGATCTTTCGCGCCGAAAGATACGCCAGTATCTGGTCCCGAGTGATATCGATCAGCGGCCGGATGATTTTGCCTCGTCGGGCCGGAATCCCCAAAAGGCCCGGGCGGCCGGTGCCCCGCAAGATTCGGAACAGGATCGTTTCCACCTGGTCATCCTGCTGATGCCCCAGCGCAATCCGGTTGCAATTCAATTCGGCGGCCAGCCGCTCGAAATGCCGGTACCGAACCTCGCGCGCCGCCTCCTCGAAGCCCATCTTCCCCGACCTGGCCAGAGCCGGGACATTTTCGCGAATGATAGTCAGGGGAACCTTCCATCGGGCGCATAACCTGCGACAGAACTCCTCTTCCCTGATCGCGCTTCGGGGCCGGAGGCCATGGTTCAGATAGACCGCGTGCAGGGTAAGCGACATCGGTTTTCTGACCCGAGTGAGCAAATGCAACAAGGCCACGGAATCGGGTCCTCCGGACAGACCGATGAGTACCGAATCCCCGGACACCAGCAGTCCGTGCTTCTTACTGGATACATGCATCTGACCCAAGATATCCATTTGTTTCAAGATACGATGAAACGCCCGGCTCAATCAACCCCGCTGGCCGACCGATTCTTAACGAAAACCTCCAGTATCGGCTTTGAAAATTCCGAATCCAGTATCATATTGTCTCCGTACACATAAGTAAAATCTGCCCCCGATTGGAGTAAAAATATGAAGCGTCTTATACCTGCCGCCGCCCTTCTTGGTCTTCTGCTGGTTCTTGCCGGTCCGGCTCGCGCGGTCGATCTGTCCAAGGGATTACTGCTCGATATCCCCGAGGAAATCGCCGCCCGGCAGTTTCGCCAGCCGATTATCTCGACCTTGTCTGCCGGCGACAGTCTGGCCGTGACCTCGTTTCGGTTTTCC
>JACRAV010000274.1 GCA_016213305.1 Candidatus Zixiibacteriota bacterium
AAAAGCCCCAGGTCGAAACGATCTCGCCGTCACCTCACGATCACGAACCGTCGCCCGTGACCGCGATCTATCTCTCTTAATGTACTTCGTTGACATACAACAATCCATATCTCAAGATACAAGGTCGAAATCCCTTGTGGTTTCGACATCTTCTCTTCGTAGGTCACCCCGCGTCCTCGCGGGTGACATCTTCCTATTGGGCGGACGGGGACGTCCGCCTCGCACGGTCGCAATCTCTCATCTCTTATAAATTGGCATCCTCACCCCCTCAACCTCGAAAACCACCCAACCGCAAATTCCCGCTGAGCATGATCCCTGTTCAATATCTCGATATACCGCAGACCCCGATACACCAGCATGGCACTCAGCACCGCCTGTCGCCCGACCTGACGACCAATTTGCTTATTTAACGATTTGAGGGTCTCCGGCCCCATCGCTCCATCGACCCGTATCTGCGATTCAACCGGCACAAACAGATTGAGCGCTTTCTGTAAAATCTCCACCGCCGACCGCACCCCGCCGTTGACCGCGCTGTCGAATACCTCGTTGGCGATCAACTGGTCGGAAATAGCGTCGCCCATGATCCTGTCCCAGTACTCGGTGAGATAGCACTGAGCGACAAGGGCCTGAATCGCTTGATCGCTGTCGAGCAGGGCGGGGAAATCGGAGGCGCTTTTGTGCGCGTCAATCAACGCCCAACCCGACCATTCGGGATGATACTTCCGGGCGATCCCCTTGTATGTCTCGCCCCCTCTGTCGTTCGGATTGTTGGCGTACCTGCCCTCGAAATCGAGGGTGCGCCGATACGCCGGTTCAAATTGAGCCATAGTCCGACCTCCTTGCGATCGTGCACCCTTGTCTTCGAAATCGAAATCACCTTCGATTCGCGCGCAAAACCGTGGTTTGAAGAGATCGCTGAGCGGCTATTTCGATTATCCCGGATTCCCCATATATTGAGCACCGACAACGTACTGGAGGTCTACTGTGGATAATGAAGAGATAAAGAAGGCCATCGTCACCAACGTGTATCACATCAAACAAGGTCAGAACGTGGCTTTGCACCGGCATCGCAACCACGACGAAGTCTTCTATTGTATCAGGGGCTCAGGCTTTGGCGTTTTGGAAAACGGCGAGGAGGCGATGTCGGTGGCCAAAGCGTTTATCGTCAAGGCGGGCACGATGCATGCCTTGAGGACTGACGGCGATCTGCACGTGGTCTCGTTTCTGATTCCGGTCGTGAAGGAAGAGACGGCCAACCTTTAGAATTCCATGCCTCAAAATCGGATGCGGGTCCATTATTGCTACTGTACCATGAGTCAGCGAAACGAAAACGACTTGCGAAAGAAGGAGCTGACATTGTGACCAAATTGCCGTCGTCGCCGACCATGTACCGGGCGCTGGTCCAGCGGGATACCACCTTCGAGGGAGTGTTCTACGTGGGCGTCAAAACCACCGGCATCTTCTGCCGCCCCACGTGCCCCGCACGGAAACCAAAAATCGAAAATGTCGAGTTCTTCGGCGACCCCCAGCAGGCGATGTTTGCCGGATACCGACCCTGCGCGCGGTGCGCCCCGCTCGAAAGAGAGAAACGCCCGTCCGCCTTGATCACGCGCCTGTGTGAGGCGGTCGAGCAAGCGCCGACCAATCGGATCACCGGCGCCGACCTTCGAAACATGGGAATTGACCCCTCAACCGCCCGCCGCCAGTTCCAGAGATACTATGGCATGACTTTTCAGGCGTACGTTCGCGCGCGACGGATGGGCCAGGCGCTAAACCGGATTCGCGAGGGCGATACCGTGATCGGCGCGCAGATCGATCACGGCTTCGACTCGGCCAGCGGCTTCTGGGAGGCCTTTCGGGACCTGTTCGGCGAGCCGCCCAGCAAGGCCAATCAGGTGTCGTGTCTCTATGCCCGGTGGATTGACACCCCGCTCGGCGCGATGGTGGCGATCGCCGATGATGCCGGCCTTCATCTTCTGGAGTTTGTCGATCGTCGCGGCCTGGAGCGCGAAATTGTTCGGCTACGCAAACAGACGACATCGGTGGTCATCCCGGGTGACCACGCGCACCTGAAAACAATCGCCGCGCAACTCAAGGCGTATTTCGACGGTGGTAGCTCGACCTTCTCCGTGCCGCTGGTCACCGCCGGAACGCCGTTCGAAAAAGCGGTCTGGGAACTTCTGCCGGCGATTCCGCCGGGGGAGACCCGGTCGTACGCGGACCTTGCCAAAAAACTCCGCAATCCGAACGCGGTGCGGGCGGTGGGACGGGCCAACGGCCGGAATCGTCTCGCGATTGTGATTCCCTGTCACCGGGTGATTCGCTCCGACGGTGCTCTGTGCGGCTACGGCGGCGGCATCTGGCGCAAGCAATGGCTCTTGGACCATGAGCGAAAGATCTTGTAGGTCTGGTTGGCGTGGTCTTGTAGGTCGGGTTGGCGTAGCGATTCGCCGAAGGCGAATTGCCACGACTACCCGACATCTTTTCTCAACCCGAATCCGCCGTCAGACGGACGAGCAACCCGACATCTTTTCTAATCGTCATGGCGAGCGTCACGCCGTGGGCGGCCGACGCCCTGAGGCAGTCCCATAAGATGCAAAATGTGTTGTGTCGGTTCTTGCGTCATCTCCGCAGGAGATGACGTGTGAACCGACACCTTTTGGAACTCAATAAGTTGGAGGGCGGCGGGTCTCACGCCCGGCAGGGCCGGACGAAGGACCCGCCGCAACCTTTATTGCTTATTGGACAGTCTCTCCTCGTCTGCCCCTTGCGTCGGACGGGCACACGGGGGCGTGTCCCGCGCACGAAGCATGCAGTTCTCGGCATTATCGTCGAGACCGTTCGTGGCTTCGAATTACGCGCTGGCAGATTGTCTGGAACCCATAACGAGCTACGCGGGCCAAGACCCGCGATTGTTCTATCTACACGCTGAAGCAGATGGAGAAATCTCCTTCAGCAATTGGCTAAAATAGTCGTCAACGCCAGCCGGGAGCCCAGACCCGGCGCCGCAGGCGTCCAATGCCGCTTGAAGAAGTTCCCTCGGAAAGCAGTCAAACCATCCAAACGAAGGCGCCAGAGCATGATTGAGGTCATTTGGCTCAAACTTATCCAACCCATCGCCATATCGTCTCATGCTTATACTGAGTATTCTTCGTGCGGCCCTTGACTGGAAATAGAGAAACAACAGATCAACATACGCTGAGCCAAACATGTTTGGGCAGAAACCGTGGAAACAGGTCAGATTAACCGCGGAACTCAAATTACGTACCACCTTGAATTTGTCTCGAGAAAATACACCGAATAGCAGAGGTGCCGGAGTGCGGTACTCTACTTTATACCATGGACGACGCATCCTGGTAAGGTAGCGCAAATGATACCCTGCCTTCTCGCCCGAATGAATGTATGCGCGCACAGCAGATGTCTCGTCGTCACTCTTTGCATCAAACAGACACATTGGCATGTCGGCCTGCTCACGTTCGACCCAATCCAGGTCCCTAAACACGCAACGCTTGA
>JACRAV010000019.1 GCA_016213305.1 Candidatus Zixiibacteriota bacterium
GTTATTCCGCGGCCGTATCTGGCTGATTCTGGTCGTCTATTACGCGTTCCAGTGGCTCATACTGTATGGGCATGAGCAATTCACCTCGCCGATGTTCAGCTGGATGGTGTCGCTGGCGATGGTGTTCAAAGACGCCAATCGTGCCGAGGCGTTTACCCACTATCCTGCTCACTATGTCTTTCTGCCCGATGTGTACGGCGGGGTGAAGTTTGTCGTGAGTCTGGTGTTTGAAGGACTGGCCCTGGGCGCGGTAGCCGGCGTTTTTCTCCAGAGGTTCGGCGGGCGAAAAGAAAGCGCCGGCGGCAAATCGGCGCTGAAAATGTGGCTGAATCTGGCGATCGCCTGGATTGTACTCAATGGGCTGACCGTCGTGCTGTCGTACAGCATTCCGGCCCTTTTGAAATCTCAGCTATTCAGCCCCAAACGGGTCGCTCTCTTCAACTTTGTCATCATGCCGGCGGTCTTCAGTCTGTGCATGGCCCTGTTCTATTATTCGTTGCCGATCGTGATGGCCACCGGCCGGAACGGCTTTCGGGCGCTGGTCATGTCGCTGAAGCTGTTTCTCAAGTATCCGATCATGACCTTCGTCATTGCCGCGATAACCGTGTCCGGACCGGTGCTGATGGCCGCGATTTCTTCCGCCTATGCCACGACCGTGGTTGACAAGTTTCGTCCGGAGCTGGTCTATTGGCTGTTGGTCGCCGGCCTGTTCGTAGAGATGGCGGCCTCGTTCGTCTGGATGGGCGCCGCTTCGCGGCTGGTGATCGACGAGCTTGAATAGCGCGTCTCTCTGCGGCGCCATCCGATCCTGATCCGGTTTTGCATCCTTGAGTGCCCCAATCTGAAACAGTCGCTATAGTCGATTCTCCATAGCCGGCCTCTCGTGGAAAAAAAGTACAAACTTCCGCGTCATTCGGCTCAAAATTTTCACTATTCAAGCCGATAGAAGAGGTGAATGGCCAAGGGTAAACAGCTATGAAAACTATTCTATTGGTTGACGACGACAAAGAAGTATCGCAATCGCTCGCCAATTTGTTCGACACCGAGAAATTCAACTTTGATTTTCTCGAGGATAGCACCGAGGTTCCGGTCTATCTGAAGGACAAAGCGCCGGACGTGGTGATGCTCGACGTCAATCTGCCGACCCTGTCCGGCCTCGAAGTGCTCAAACAGATTCGCCAGGTCAACGACCATCTGCCGGTGATCATGATATCCGGCTTTGTCTCCACCGAGAACGCGATCGAAGCGATGCGCGAAGGGGCGTACGAATATCTCACCAAACCCTTCGAGATTCACAAGCTGATCGACACGGTCAACAAGGCCTGCGGATATCACCAGTCGGCGCCCACGGTCGTGACGCCGCCGAAGAGCGATTCCCCGCTGGTGGTGGATGAGATCGTGGGGAAGTCGCCCGAGATCGTTGAAATCGCGAAGCTGATCGGCCAGGTGTCGAAAACCGACGCGGCCGTGCTTATCTTCGGGGAATCCGGCACCGGTAAGGAATTGGTGGCCCGGGCGATCCATCGCAATTCGAAACGCAAAAGCGGGCCATTCCTCTCCGTCAACTGCGCCGCCCTTCCGGAAACGCTTCTTGAGTCCGAACTGTTCGGCCATGAGAAGGGGGCCTTTACCGGCGCCTACTATAAGAGAATCGGCAAGTTCGAGCAAGCCAACGAAGGGACGCTGTTCCTGGACGAAATCGGCGATATGTCGATGCTGACCCAGTCCAAACTGCTCCGCGTTCTGCAGGAGAAGTGCTTTGAGCGGGTCGGCGGGAATGAAACGACGAAGGTCGATGTCCGGATCATCGCGGCCACCAACAAGTCGCTGGTGCAGTCGATAAAGGAAGGGTCGTTCCGAGTTGATCTGTTCTATCGCCTGAAAGTCGTCTCGATCTATCTTCCGCCGCTCCGCGAACGTCATGATGACATCCTTCTGCTGGCCGATTATTTCCGCAACCGGTTCGCCGAGATGCTCAATGTTTCCCCGAAGGCGATCTCCAAGAAAGCCCAGCAGGCACTCTTGAAATATGTCTGGCCGGGCAATGTCCGGGAGCTGGAAAACAACATGCACACCGCCATGGTGATGTCGAAGAACGATTCGCTCCAGCCCGAAGATTTCCCCAGCTTACTTGAAGAAAAGCCGAAACTCGATGTCGATCTGACCGTCCTTCAGGACGACTACACCGAAACATTCCGCAAAATAGTCGATCCGATCATGCCCCAGCTGATCGCCAGTTCGCCGGGCCGGATCTATCATTTCCTTGAATCGGCGCTGGAACGGGCGGTAATCGCCTCCTGTCTGAAGCAGTACAACGGGAACCAGGTCAAAACCTCGGAAACGCTGGGCATCTCGCGCAATACGCTTCGCGACCGAATCTCAAAGTATAATCTGTACTAAGGTACCGCCGGGCACCGACAAGCTGTCAGCCGCAGTCTCCCTGCGGCCTTTTTCGTTGAGCTTGTGATTTGGCCGGAACATAATTTGAACTATATTCACCCCCATGAGAATCTGTCATCTGTCCGACAGCCACCTGGGAGCGGGGGAGGCGTACGGCCGCCGTACTCCCGGCGGGTTTTCCGAACGGCAGGACGACATCATCGGGGCCTTTGTTGAGGCCGTAGATAAGATCATTTCGCTCAGGCCGGATATCTGCCTTCATGCCGGCGACCTGTTTCACCAGGTACGCCCCTCCAACCGACTGCTTGCCCTGGCAGGACACCAACTGCATCGATTGGCCGATGAGCATGGTATTCCGACTGTCATTATCACCGGCAATCATGATTCGCCCCGGCAACCGCATGTTGGGGCCGCGCTGGAAGTTTTTGCGCATATTCGGAATCTGTACATCGCCTCCGGATCGCAGAGGCAGGTGTTTCAGATTAAAGGGGCAACCATCTGGGCAGTTCCTCACTGTCTGTCGGGAGAAGTGCTGGGGGATCAACTGGCACAGTGTCGCCCGAATGATTCCAGCTCACCGAACATTTTGGTGGCTCACGGCGTGGCGGCCGGGATGCCGCAGTTTCGCATGGTGGAACTGGGCGAACAGGAAATACCGCTTGAGGTCATTAATCGGTTTGCTTACACGGCACTGGGGCACTATCACAATTTCGTGCAGGTCGCGCCCCGGGCCTGGTATGCCGGATCGACCGAGCGATTGTCACAATCGGAGCGAACCTCGCCCAAGGGGTTTATCGAAGTTACCATTGATCCGTTGCAGGTGAAGTTCCACGAAGTTACCTGCCGTGAGATGATAGATGTTCCGGTCATCAAAGCCGATGGGTTGCGGGGAGACCAGATTGTGGAAATTATTGAGGAGCGTCTCGCGGAGCAGAAGTTCGCGGGTGCCTTGGCGCGGGTTACGGTGGAGGGAGTGTCGGAGGAAGCTCTGCGCACTATCCCCCGCGAACGGCTGGCGGCCCTGAAGGAGAAGGCGTTCAATCTTGACGTTCGCTGGAATCGCCAGTCAACGGCCGCTTTACCGGACGTGGGTCACCGGGCCGCCGGGCAGGTGGATCGGGGATTCGTTGAATATCTGCAAACGGCGGATCTGCATGGGCTTGACCCCGATCGGCTGACCCGACTGGCGGATGAGTACCTCTCCGGCCAGGACTGACACCGCCTCCCAAATTGATGTTGACAGGCCTACCGTGTCGGTCTAAGTTCTGATTACCTGAATACTGCAAACAAAGGACTGAATATGAAGATATCATCTGTAATAGTCGGGGCACTGGTCGTCGGGTTAATCGTGGGGTCTTCAGTAATGGCCGGGGACGGTCGAGGTTCCATGTACGGCGGGCTGATGGTGGCCAAATCGTACGGCCAACAAACGGGAACAATCGGATTTTCGGGTGGTCTGGCCGACAACAACGCCATCTCCGGCTGGTTCGGATATGGCATGTCCAAATACATCGACGGCCGCGTGCATCTCGGATTCTGGGATTCCGGCCCCAAGACCTTTCTGATGCTGGGTGGCGATTTCAAGTGGCAATTCTGGTCGGTCGATGAGGGTCCCCGATACCCTCTGGACATGGCGGTGGGCGGGTTTATCGAATATGAGGACAAGGACCGGGGTTCTTATCTTCAACTCGGCTCACATCTGGTGGCATCGTATCCGTTCAAACTGTATGAACGCGGCGTGCTGTCGCCCTATGGGCGGCTCAATGTCCGCTTGTATCGGGAATCAATCGAGCCAAGTTCCTCCAATTCGGATATCAAGTTTGGTCTGAACGGCGGTGCGGCATGGGATGCCACCAACGCGCTTCGCTTTTACGGTGAGTTTCAGATTGACGGCAACAACGGCGTCTTCTTCGGCGTCGAATTCGTCGTGATGTAGCACCGTCACCACCGCCGCGCTCGTCAACAGAGTAATGAGTTACTTCGACGCTATTATTCTCGGCATCCTCCAGGGGCTGACGGAATTCCTTCCCGTTTCATCTTCGGGCCACCTGGTGCTGGGCCAGGCGCTTCTGAAAGTGAAACAGCCGGGGGTCGCGTTTGAAGTGATTGTTCATCTCGGCACGCTGGTCTCCGTGCTCGTGTATTTCCGGGATAAGATAGTCCGACTGATTCGTTCGATGTTTGATTCGCGGATGGCCGCCGAGCGGACTATGTTGTTCTATTTGATCATCGGCACGGTACCGGCCGCGGTGGCGGGCCTGCTCTTCAAGGATTTCTTCGAGCAGTTGTTTTCGGCTCCGGCGGTGACGTCGGGATTCCTTCTCCTGACCGGGCTGATCTTGCTCTCGACGCGGTTTCGCAAACCGGGGAACCAGCCGATGCGACTTGGTTCCGCCATCGCCATGGGTATCGGTCAGGCCATCGCCATCCTGCCGGGCGTATCCCGCTCCGGCACGACCATCTCAACCGGCATCTGGGCCGGCGCGCGACCGTCCGATGCCGCCGAGTTTTCGTTTCTATTGTCGATACCGGCAGTGGGAGGCGCAGTAATTCTGGAAACTCACGAACTCCTGCACATAGATCAGTCGTTGATGGGGCCGTATCTGGTCGGTGCGCTCTTTTCCTTTGCCTTCGGAATCCTCGCCGTATCATCCCTGCTGGCCGTGATCAGGCGCGGCAAGTTCGAATATTTCGCCTATTATTGTTTTGCGGTTGGCCTGCTGGGTCTCTATATATTTCTCACATGACTCGCAAGTTTCTGGTGATCAGACTCGGCTCGCTGGGTGACGTCATCCTGTCGTCCGCGCCGGTCCTCAACCTGCGGCTCACTTTCCCCGACAGCTCCATATCGTTTCTCACCCGCGAACGGTTTCGCCCGGTCGTGGAGATGTTCGACGGCGTTGATCACGTCATCACTCTGCCCGATTACCCGTCGATCGGCGAATTCGCCAATCTGGTGGTCACGCTTGATGACCGTGCTTTCGACACCATTATCGATCTCCACGGTAATTTCAGGTCCTGGCTGATCCGGAAAATGACCGCGGCCAATCATAAATTCACCTATCCCAAGCGTCGACGGGAGCGGTTTCAGCTGGTGCGGACGCATCGTATACCGCCGACCTGGCCCCACACCATTGATCTTTACAACAAGGCCGTGAGCAGGGCGGGGGGGAGAGTCATTGCGGACTGGCCTCTTCTGAAAACCGATAGTCAGTCGTCCGATGCCGGACCGTCGTCGCTGGTCGTGATCGCCCCCGGCGCCAAGCATCCGACCAAGCAATGGCCGCTCGAACGGTTTGCCCAGACGGCGGCTAAAATTCACCGCGAGCATGAAGTCCACATCGCCTGGGTCGTTACGGCCGAAGATGACATTAAATTGGATTTGCACGACTATCTCCCGGCCAGCCACTTCACCCGATTCATCGACCGGCCGATTTCGGACCTGGCTTCCGTAATCGGCCGGGCCAGTCTCGTCTTAGCCAATGACTCGGGGATAGCGCATCTGTCGTCGGCTGTGGGGACGCCCACTCTGGCGCTCTTCGGGCCGACCCACCCGGCTCTGGGGTTTGCTCCCAGAAGTGTATATCCAAGTGTCATCGAGGTAGCCGAGTCGTGCCGACCCTGCTCCCTTCACGGAAAGAAGCCGTGCTGGCGAGAACAGCGATTTTGCCTGACGCATATCAGCGTCGATGATGTCGCCGCCCGCGCTCGTGCGGTTCTGGACCAATACAAGCCATTAACGAAGGCACTCATTTTGGACCGCGACGGCACGGTGATGGTGAATCGACATTACCTCTCCGACCCCGACGGCGTTCAGCTCGAGGCGACCGTTCTTGAGGCCCTGACCATTGCCCAGAACCACGGCTGGAAGATAGTGATTGTGTCCAATCAATCCGGGGTGGCTCGCGGCATGATGACCGTCGAGCAGGTGGAGCGGGTCAATGCGCGACTCCTTCAGCTGTTGACCGCGCAGGGGGTTCGGGTTGACGGCATCTGGTACTGCCCACATCATTCCACCAAGGGAGTAGTGCCGGAGTACGCCATCGACTGTCGGTGTCGCAAGCCGCGTCACGGGCTGGTCGAAGAAGCGGCCCGACAGCTCGGATTCAGTATTCGCAGATCGGTGGTCATCGGCGATCATCTGGATGATTATCTCATGGGCCGTGCTCTGGGCGCTCGCTCTCTGATCGTTCGCACCGGCCATGGTCGCGAAACCGAGGAAGATCTGGTGCGCCGTGGATACGGTGCGACCGAAGTCGTCTTTCCCACCCTGTTGGCCGCCGTCAGCAGTGTCGTAGCCGAAGGATGATATGATCCATCCGGCCGCATACGGTGAGCGACTTGATGACGGCCGCGTGGCCTGCCACCTCTGTCCCGCCGAATGCCGGCTGAGGGAAGGGGTGCGCGGCAACTGCACCAGCCGGTTCAATCAGCACGGCGCTCTTGTCACCGATAATTACGGGGAGGCGGTCACGATTGCCGTTGATCCCATCGAGAAGAAACCGCTTTACCATTTCTATCCCGGTTCACAGATACTGTCCACCGGCCCCAACTGCTGTAATCTGGGATGCACCTTCTGTCAGAATTGGCAGATATCCCAACAACGGACTGCCACCACGTACGTTTCGCCCTCCGAATTGGTCGAACTGGCGAATCGAGAACAATCAATCGGAATCGCCTTTACGTACACCGAACCGATGGTTTGGTTCGAGTACATCAATGATGTCGCCCCTCTGGCTCGCCGGGCCGGGCTGAAGATCGTGCTGGTTTCCAACGGATACCTGAATCCCGAACCTCTGGATGAA
>JACRAV010000272.1 GCA_016213305.1 Candidatus Zixiibacteriota bacterium
AGACACGCAGATACACTTGTCGTTAGGTCCAATCGTTGGCTGATAACGGGAATCGTCGCCGTCCTTTTGGTCGCCACACTCTTGGTGGCGGTTGGTCGGGCCGCCGATCACTCCTCGGCGCGCGCGGCCGCCATGAGCGGCGCGTTCACCGTGCTCGCGTCCGGTCCCACCGCACCGCGCTTCAACCCGGCCAACCTTGGTTTGTCGGGGCGAAAGAACTCCGGCGTCGAGTTCTTTGGCCTGGGGGCGTCCATCACCAACAATAGTTTCACTCTCGGGGATTACAACAAATATACCGGCGCCTATCTGACTTCGACGGACAAGCAGGATATCCTCGGCAAGGTTCCGTCCGAGGGGCTAAAGCTATCGGTGGACGTGGATGCCACAACTATGGCGACGGCTTTCGGGCATTTCGCGCTATCGGTTGAGGGTAGTGCCGCGGCCGACATGAATCTCAGCAAGGACGTCATTAATCTGCTACTTAATGGCAATACCTACGCCGACACCATCGACGTTACCGGTTCGTATTCAAGCGCGCTGAGTTACGGTTCAGTCGGTATCTCATACGGTCTTCCCGTATTCCAGCAAGGATCCCGCCAGCTCGCCGTCGGCCTGACCGGAAAATATCTGCGCGGCATCGGAATTGAAGAAGTCACCGACCTCCAGGGCGGGATAGCTACCTACTCCACCGGTTTTCAGGGAGCGGGACATGTCATCGCCCGTACTGCCACCGGCGGTTCGGGGTATGCCGTTGACCTGGGTGCGGCGATGACACTCAACAAGACCTATGCCTGCGGCTTGAAGATTGAGAGTTTCCTGAGCCACATCCAGTGGAATAAGGAAACGCAGGAACGCGGCTATCTATTCAGCTTCGACACTGTAACCATCGCCAATTCAAACGGTGATTTCGTCGTGTCGGACAACTACACGAAAGATATTCCGGCCTTCACCACCACGCTCCCGGCCCGAATGACCGTCGGATTCGGCAAGACATCGGGACGCCTGCTGTGGGCGGTTGACTGGGAGCAGGGCTTTCGATCAGCTCCGGGCGCCTCGACCAAACCCCGCCTCGCGGCCGGCGCCGAATACTCTTTGATTTCATTCCTGCCGCTTCGCGCCGGATACGCCGTCGGCGGTAACCGCAGTGCCTCGCTTTCCTTTGGCTCAGGATTGAAGTTCGGCGGATTCTACCTGGATGCCGCGGCCGTCGCCGGCTCGTCGTTCTCCGGGTACTCCAGCCGGGGAATCAATGTCGCGTTTGCAACCGGGCTCCAGTTCTAACACGAGGATATCCGCATGAAAACAGCGTTGCACCATCAATTCAGATTTGCGGCCAAGATCGCGGCTCTTGTGATCGTCGGCACGTGCGCCACGGTCGTAGCAACCTACGCCATGCCGCCACGCCACACACTTCTGGAGCAGGCCAATCTGCCGGGGGCAAAGAATGCCCCCGTGTTGATCAGCACGGCCGACTTACATGAGCGCGGCATATGTACGCCTGATGATTTTTTCACCCGGTTTCTGAACCGCCCCCGGCCCTCCGCCTCGGCCGCCCCGACCGGATCTCCGTTTCGTATCCTGGCCCTTCTCGTGAAGTTTTCGGATCATCCCTCACAGGTTGCGCCGTCGTTTTTCGATTCACTCGTTTTTGATTCGAGCGGCGGAAGCACGGTCAAGAAATATTTCAATGAGATCAGTAACACCCAGATCGATCTGGCCACCGTGAACCTGCCCTCGGCGGTCGGCTGGACCACATTGGATTCGTCGTACGCTTACTATGTGAACGGCCAATACGGTACCGGGCTGACCTACCCCCGTAACTCGCAAGGACTTGTGGAAGCCCTGGTGGATAAAGTCAATCCGTCCGTCGACTTCTCCAATTACGACAACGACGGCAATGGTTTTGTCGACGTTCTACTGGTCATCCACAGCGGCACCGGCGCGGAGGTGTCGGGCAACGCCGCCGATATCTGGTCACATAAGTGGTCACTCCAGACGCCGCGCCTCAAAGACGGCGTGTACATCAGTACCTACACCGTACAGCCTGAATTTTGGAGCACTCCCGGCGATATGACCATCGGCGTGTACAGCCACGAATTGTGTCACGGCTTCGGTCTGCCTGACCTGTATGACACCTACTCCGGCAACGGCGATTCCCGGGGCCTCGGCCGATGGTGCATCATGGCGTACGGATGCTGGAACGGTCCCAGCAACCTCGGCGAGTCGCCTTCCCACCCCAGCGCCTGGTCACGAATTCACATGGGCCTGGCGACGCCGGTCAATGTGACGTCGAACACTTCCGCCCAGACGATTACCCCCGTGGAAAGCGGCGGCTCTATTTACCGCCTGTGGCCGGGGGGTGCGGCCAGCGGCGAGTATTTTCTCATCGAAAACCGACGCCAGACTCTCTACGACTCCTATTTGCCAGGTCAGGGCCTGCTCATCTACCATGTCGATTCGATCGCAAAGAACAACGATAGTGCCTGGTGGCCGGGACAGCCGGCCTCGCGTCACTATATGGTCGCCCTCGAACAGGCCGACGGTCTCTGGGACCTTGAACATTCAAGCTACAATGGCGACGCCGCTGACCCGTTCCCCGGTAGCGGAAGCAAAACCAGCTTCAATTCCCTGTCCACCCCCAACTCCGACTCATACTTGGGCGGAGCGACTTCGGTTGCCGTGAACAACATCACCTCTTCGGGCGCTGATATCATCGCCGATCTGGTCGTCGGACTTGCGGCCTCGGTCGATCCCGGCACCAATAGTCAGCCCCAGAGTTTCACTCTGGCCCAGAACTATCCCAACCCGTTCAACCCGAGTACGATCATCAGCTTTGAGTTATCCGCCGTCTCGGATGTGACGCTTGAGGTATTCAACTGCAAAGGTCAACTGGTGCGCACGTTGTTTTCGGGGCGCGCCCAGGCCGGATTGAACTCGGTAACCTGGGACGGTACCGACACCCACGGACGCGAGTCGGCTACCGGCGTGTACTTTTACAGACTCACCAAGGACCACAGCCAAGAACTGGCCAGAAAGATGGTCCTGGTCAAATAGATGTGATCCTTTCCTTTCGGCGAAGTTCCCTTGAACGGAACTCTTGCGCACGCCCCGATCAACCGGTCGGGGCGTCGTGTTTACCGGTAGAACGAATCATCAGAATCCCCGCCCTGATGAACCACCTGATGGTCCCTCTGCTGTTTCTTGTACGCGGTATGACACGACTTACAGCGCCTGGGGTCGTCGGAATACCCCCGCTCGGCAAAGTATTGTTGCGCGGCAACTGTGAAGACGAACTCCTCTCGACATTCACAGCAGATGAGGACCCGCGGTTCGAACCTGTCCATCACTTCCCCTCTCGCTATTGAGAACATTCCCGGCCTCATCCTTGAGGTCGGTGCCGGTTCGTGGACCGATTGAGAACCAAAGTCGATAATCAACAACGCGCGGTCAACAAAAAACGGCGGCAGGAAGAACTCAAAATGGGTTGCATGAGCACCGCGGACCTGACATAAACAGATACCCGATAAGGGCTGTCAGGTCGGAAATATCCAACCCCTCCTGGCAATCGAAATTACCGGCTTGCCAGACGGGCACCGGGAGCGGTCCCGACATATACAGGTAGCCGATCAGACCGGTAAGGTCGGCGATATCCACTCCACCGTCAAAGGTCACATCGCCAATTTGAAGTACCGTCACCGCCTGGGTCTGGGCGGAATCGACAACTGTGCTGTCACTGCGGGAGGTCGCCCGGAACTTCAGGGTGGCGGACGTTCCCAGCGGCGTGCCGATCTGCGGTTGCACCGGGATAGTCACGTCCACCGACTGCCCGGCCAGTATGAACTTGTCAAACGGCGCCTGATTGATCCAGCCACGGGTGTCGGTCGAACTGATGCGAATCACGTCATTCGCGGGGGCATTGTTATAGATGCGGTAGGTAAAGGCACGTGAAGCGCCCGAGTACACGGCGCTGTCGGTCATAATCTGAGAGGTCACTTTGAACACCGACTTGATTTCCGCGCCGTATGTGAACGAAGCGGCCGCGCCGAACTCGGTCACATTCACGGCGATCAGAGTAACACTGGCATAATTTTGGAAATTCGGGATATCGATCTGCCCTGCCCAGCTTCCCGGCGTCAGAGTAATCTGCTGAAATTCGTGAGCGCTCGTGGACGTCGACTTGTCCACCCAGGCCGCCCACTGGTGCGTATCCGCCCCGTCGAATGTCACGTGTAGGGTGCCCCACTTCCCGCCGGGCAGGAACTGAATATAGCTTGCCGCATATCCCGCGGGGCTGATCGGCGGCTGACCAACTACCGGATAACTGGTCTCGGTGGCTCCGATGGTGATCAGCGGATAGTGAATCGCGTCGGCATAGTGCGATCCGTCATTGCGGGTTGATGTGACAAAGTTCCACAGAGCGAAGTCGGCCATGGCCGAATCCTGCGTCCAGCCGTACCTTCCCGCCAGCGTGTCCGACAGGGTGGTGAATACCGTTTGGTTTCGCTTCGCCCCCTCCCAGACCGCCCGCATGACCGACTGGCCGAATTTCTGCGCCAGATAGGTCGGCCACACAAATGCCCCGTACATGTGATACGATTCCGCCATGAGCGAAGTCGCCGGAACACCAAAAAACTGACCTAGATAGTGGTAGTTATCATGAGTCAGCGGAAACGTGACATCCTCCGTGTAGGTGGCATCTTCTTCCATGAACCAAACATACTCGGCATAGTCGTAGGCAAACTGCACGGCATGATGAATCTCGTGCCCGATCGTCGCTTTCATCGCTCCGTACTGATTCCCCTCCGGGTCGGAGTTACTGGGGAAACCAAGAAAGGTGTTGTGAAGGACCAGATAGCTGGTGGCGTCGTTCCACGATGCCGGACCGGGGCCTTCGGCTTGAGTATATCCATAGGAGTTACTCTGATTTTCAAAATAGATATCATATCTGGAATCGCCGCCCACCCCGCCGTCGGAGGGTGGCGACAAAAATCCGAGCGCCGTATGTTTGGCCAGTGTCGAGTCACAGTATGCCGCACACTTTTCAATGAAATCCGGAAGGCCGTTTCCGTTGCCGTCGGTCGTCGGCACGGCATTCGTGCCGATAGTGTCGTAGTGAAGTTTGAAGAATCCGCCCGGGGTGTTATAGGTCAGAGCCGAAATCGGCCGGGCGAGCAATTGCGACAACGTCGCTTGAGTTTCCAACGATAGCCGACTCCAATCCTTATAGACCTCCAACAGCGCGATGGTTCCGTAGCGAGACGGCAGAGCCGCTTCCTCGTGGCCGGAAATCGACACCTGATATTCCGCCGGGAGCAATTCCGGATGCCGGACGGCGGTGGCCGTCAGAATGGCGCGTTCGTCCAGAGAAATCGTTCCGGACTGATATTCAGAATTCAGTCTGATCAGCGGGTCGGCCGAAGCCGCCAGAGTATCCACCGACCCACCGACTATCATGAGACTGACAGCCGCCAGATAGACTACTTGTGAAATGCGGGAACGTATCATGGGCGTCGGATTCAGCATGTTAAACTTGTTGTCGTCATGTTATGGCTCTTTTCGAGGACCATTCTCTATTATCTACAAAACATGCGGGACAGAGTGAGGTTCCGTCGGGCTTGGTTTCCGCTCCGGCCCGGGGCGGAACCGCAACTTCAATATATTGCATTGCAACGGGTTGTCAAGAACAATGAAAGTATCAGAAATACTGATGAGAGGCCACCGACAATTGCCAGTTACCGCTCTGGCCTCTGGCCAGATCGATCCTCAGGAGTTCCCCCTTGGAGAGTTTTTCCAGCGAGGCCCGGATACCAAGGCCATAGGCATAATCGTACCTGGATGCCAACCCTGATCGTTCCCAGGTCTTCCCCAGATCAAGAAACGTGGCCCCTCCAAGAATCACCGACAAGAGCTCGATATTGGGAAAGAACCTAAGCTCGCTGTTGACCACGTGTAACCGATCACCGGTGCGATAATAGACGTCGTAACCACGAAGGCCGTTCACCCCTCCCAAAGCCAGCGTATTTCCGCCATCGGAACGAGTCTCGGAGACATACCGCGACCGCAGGGCAACGGTCATCCATGACGATGTCAGATTGTAATACTTGAGTTCAAAACTCGACCCGCGACGACGCACAATACTCTCGCGAAAGTTGATACTCCGATCAAACGAGGTCATCAGAATGTGGCCGCGCCACCGCGCCGCATACGAGAGCTCCACCCCCATGCCGTCGGAGATATAGTCCCTGAAGTGGGCCGTGAACTCCCGGCCAATACTAATCCCGGCGGAAAATCCGAGCGTCAGGTCTTCCGTGTACCGCATGCCGTTCAGCCGGGAAACCTTGGTGAATTCATACGATGAATACTGAGCCGTCAACCCCAGACGATGATACAGGGTGTCCTGGGGATAGACAATGTACGCGGAATCGGCCGGCGAAATGACCCGCCGATTGTAAAAATGGGTGTACACATAGCGATAGTCGCCCTGCAAGCCGAACTTGGTCCGGTACGATCCCCACCGATAACCGCCGCCGAGATTTAGGATATCGCCTCGCTCTTGCGCCGACGCCGCCTTGATGGAATCGTGGTACAGATCATTTCGCTGGCTGATCCGCAGGTTTGCGATGTAGTAAGTCCACCGCTGGGACAGACTGTAATACGGGTGCGCCAGTTCCGAGTATACGATCCCGTTCAGGACATCATTACTGTACTGCAAGGTCAGCATGACCGGATTTCCCCACAGACGTCTGTCCGAGAACTTCGCTTCGACGTAGCTATTGTCCAGTTCGCGAACAAAGTAGTCGAACGACAGATACTGGTGAAGTCCGAGCAGGTTTCGTTCCTGGAAGCCGAACTGATAGCTCGTCCGATTCCCTTCCCGTTGCACCTGCACCCCTCCCAGCAGACTCCACTTGTCAACCGTGACCACTCGCACCAGCAAGTGCCCGTTGGGCAAAATCTCCGGCGCCACCCAGGCGTCATTGAGGGCCAGGCGGGTTCGCAGGTTTCGGGCAATCTCCTCGGCCAGCTCCAGCGAAAACGGATCGCCCACACGGAAGAACAACTCCCGGCGCACGATTTTCGGCCGGGTGACATAATGCAGGCTGTTGGCCAGTCGAAACACCCATCGATCGTAACGCGGCTCCAGCGTGTTGTAGATATTGCGCGTCTCCACAACAATCGAATCAATGATCGTGCCATCTAGCGCCGACAGCCCGTGACCGTCCCTTTCTCCAGTCTCGACCGTGTCGGCAACCCGGCTCTCCTCAGCGTGGGCAACACGCAACCATAGGGCGCAATGTCCGACCAAACACCAGGCGACCACGAATCCGACGGAGCGGACGCACATTCGCCGTGTAGCGGAGAGGATGCTCGAGGTCTGCCAGCTGGCAGGCGGCATAACTGTCTGGCGCGCTGAAGATTTCGACATTCTGGCCGATAATATATACGCTGGACTACGCAGGAACAAACAAACTGATATGGCTCGAAAAAAAATCGGCGATCTCCTGGTCGAGCAAGGCCTGATTACACCGGTCGAGCTTGAACAATCCCTGCACCTGCAGACCTCAACCGGAAAACGGCTCGGCGCGATTCTCGTGGAACAGGGGAAGCTGACCGAGGAACAACTCGTCGACATCATCGCCAGTCGCCTGCTGATTCCAAAGATCAGTCTTGATCAGCTGGTCATCGATCCCTCGGTTGTTCAACGGGTGCCGGTCGATCTCGCCCGCCGATACACGCTCATTCCGGTCTTTGCCATGGGGAACACGCTCACCCTGGCCATGGCCGATCCGCTGAATATCATCGCCCTCGATGAAATCAAATATTTCACGAAAGCGGATGTCAAACGGGCGGTTGCCACCTCGCGTGAAATCAAACAGGCGATCGACCAATATTACTCGGTCACCGATTCGCTGAATCAGATCATCGGCGCCCGCCGAGAGCCGTCGCTGGCAGTCAGAGAAACGCCGGACGTCGAGACCGCTACCGAACCGGAGTCGCCCATCGTCAAGCTGGTCAATCTGATCATCGCCAAAGCGGTTCGCGACCGGGCCAGCGATATCCATCTGGAGCCGGACGAAAATTCCCTGCGCATTCGCTACCGCATCAATGGCGTCATGCGCGAAGAAGGCGCCCCGCCCAAATCGATGCAAAATGAGATGATCTCCCGCATCAAGATCGCCGCCGATCTCGACGTCTCGGAAAAGCGGCTTCCGCAGGATGGGCGGTTCATCATGCGGGTGGATGGCAACCCGATTGATCTGCGCATCTCGACCCTCCCCACCATCCACGGGGAGAAGATCGTCATCCGCGTGCTGGACCGCCGCAACCTGCTGTTGACCTTCCGCCAACTCGGCTTTGGCTCGGACATGGCCGGACGGTGGCAATCATTGGTGCGCAAACCGGAGGGGCTGATCCTGATCACCGGCCCGACCTCAAGCGGCAAAACTTCCACTTTGTACACGACGCTCAACGACATCAACTCGACCGATAAGAACATCATTACGGTCGAAGACCCGGTCGAATACTCGTTACCGCTTATCAACCAGATTCAGATCAATGAGAAGGCCGGACTGAGCTTCCCTTCCTGCCTGAGAGCAATACTTCGGCAAAGCCCCGATGTGATCATGATCGGCGAAGTCCGCGATACGGAAACCGCCCGCATTGCAGTACGCTCGGCGTTGACGGGACACTTGGTGTTTTCCACCACCCACACGAATAATGCCCCGCAGGCCATCTCGCGTCTGACCGACATGGGGATCGAGCCGTATCTTCTAACTGCGGCTCTCAAGGGAGTTCTGGCTCAGCGGCTGGTGCGCACCAACTGTCCGCACTGCCTCACCGGCTATCAACCGAGCGAAACCGTCCTCGGTCGCGCCGGCCTTCTGGATTCCGCTCACCACTTCGGCTTCAAGAAGGGTGCCGGGTGCAAACAGTGCAAGGGCACCGGACTGGCCGGCCTGACCGGCATCTTTGAGCTTGTTGAGGTTACGCCCGCCCTCGGGGAGTTGATCATCAAGAATGCATCCCCGAGAATCATTGGCGAGACTGCCCGACGGGCCGGATACATACCCTTGTTTGAAGCGGGCCTGGATAGAGTGAAAGCCGGCGAAATCTGCCTTGAAGAACTGCTCAAGGAAACATCCAGCGTCCCGGATGATGCAATCGATCGATTCGGCGGGCGAGAGACGATCCATGCCGGCGCAGTATAAGTATAGAGCCGTCACCGTTGACGGACGATTCCGCAACGGCGTCATTACCGCCCAGGGATCCGACGAAGTCGAGGACTTTCTCCAGGCCCAGCGATTGATCCCGGTATCGGTTTCGCGCCTCAGTGATCGACGCCCCATCACCCTGTTCGGATTTCTCAAAGGCGACGACTACGAGCGGTTAATTCAGTTCGTTTCGTCTCTCGCCACCATGTACCGGGCCGGCATTCCCCTGCTCCGCGCGCTCACGATCATCAAGGACAGCAAAGACGATCCCCGGTTCACCTTTGTCATCGATCAGGTGATGATGAGCGTGCAGGCCGGACGTCCTCTGTCCAGCGCGCTGGCGGAATTCCCGGAGATTTTCTCCGATGTCTTTGTGGCCTGCGTCGCCGCAGGCGAGGAATCCGGCAAACTCGACGAGACTCTTGATGAGCTGGGTGCGATGCTCGAACGCGAACTGGAACTGACTCGGAATATCCGTAGCGCTGTCCGATATCCCCTGATTGTGGTGGGAGTGATGACGCTGGCCGTGACGATTCTGATGACCTTTGTCATCCCCCGATTTGTCAGCTTCTATTCGTCGTTCGGAGCTGAACTGCCTCTGCCGACGCGTATCATCATCGAAACGAGTAATTTTCTGGTGTCGTATTGGTGGGCCGCGATCATCTGCATGGCGGGCATAGGGTACGGCATACGGGCATTTTTGAACCGACCGGGCGGCCGCCGATGGCTCGACGCCAAACTCCTTCAACTACCCGTCTTTGGATCACTACTGATAAGGGGGAATACCGCCCGATTCTCCATGATGCTCCGGATCATGTACAAATCCGGCCTGCCCCTGATTCGATCTATGGAAATCCTGACGGCGACCATCAAGAATACCGTCTATTCCGGCGAAATACAGAAGCTCGCTGAAATCTTCCATAAGGGAATGTCAGTTAATCAGTTAGACGGCGCATTCAGATATTTCCCGGCTCAGGCCCTGCACATGATCGCCATAGGTCTGGAGTCCGGAAATCTTGAACATATGCTCAGACAGATAGGCGACCATTACTCCAAGCAGGTCCTGTACACTTCCCGGCACCTGACCGCCATCATCGAGCCGATTCTTACGCTGGTCCTCGGCTCATTTGTCCTGTTACTCGCCCTGGCCATATTCCTGCCGATGTGGAATCTGATCAAGGTCTTCAACCACTAGCCGCCTAAAGCGTTGGCGGGATTTGCCGACAATCAGAACAGAGAACAAATATAAACATAGACTTGGCTTAGGAGTGATTCACATGCGCTTGTCTCGCCGTACGTCCGAACGGGGATTTACGATCATCGAACTGGTGATCATTATCGTCATCCTCGGCATCCTGGCCGCGGTCGCGATCCCCAAATATCAGGACATGAGTTCGCAGGCCAAAGA
>JACRAV010000273.1 GCA_016213305.1 Candidatus Zixiibacteriota bacterium
ACAAATGTAGGTCAAGCCGCGTGCGGCTTGACGTCCTCTTGCAACAAGAGTCAAGCGCCAGGGCGCTTGACCTACAAGATCACTGGAACGGCAGGTTTGAAGACAAACCTGCCCTACGGCAACGGGGCCGCCGGTTGATCCGGAAGCGATTCGGAATGCGGGGGCGGTTCGATCGGCGCTGAGACGGTTGCCGGGGCGGGCGGCTGATCGGCGGGTCGTCCGTTGCGAAGCCGTTCGACTTCGGCATTGAGGCGCATGACCTCGGCGCGAGCCCTTACCGCAAAATCTTTTTCAGCGGTCGCATACAAAACCGATCTGGAAACATTGATCACCGCCGGTTTGCGGAAATTGTCGGTCGCCAGCAGGGCCGAATCTTCCAGCGAACCGCCCTGCGCGCCGACACCGGGAACCAGCAACGGCATATCGCCGGCGACCTCGCGAATCTCTTTCAACTGATCGGGATGGGTCGCCCCCACCACCAGACCGCAGTTTTGTTCCTTGTTCCAGAAATTGGTCCGCTCTGCGACAACGCGATAGAGCGGAACGCCGTCAACTTTCAACTGTTGAAAATCTTTGGAGCCGGGGTTGGAGGTCAGGCAAAGAACAAAAACACCCTTCCCTTTGTATTCCAGAAACGGGCGCATGGAGTCATATCCCATATACGGGTTTATTGTCACCCAGCTGGCGCGGAAGATATTGTACATGCTGTCGGCGTAGAATTGCGCGGTGTTGCCGATATCGCCGCGCTTGCCGTCGAGAATGATCGGCACATGTTCCGGAATGCGCTGGACGATGAGGCGCAACAGCGAGAATCCCTCGGGGCCGTGGGCCTCGAAAAAGGCCATGTTCGGTTTGTAGGCACAGACGATATCGGCGGTGGCGTCGATAATCCGGTGCGCGAACTCAAACATCCCCTTGACACTGTTGCCGTATTCCGAGGGCATTTTTTTCGGATCGAGGTCCAGCCCAAGGCAGATCATCGATTTATTCGTCTGCTGGACTGCGGCCAGCTCTTTGACAGCGCTCATGTATATTTCCGTACCTTGCCGATCATATCGTTTATGTGTGACAGCTTTTTCGTTTTCATGTATTCCTTGAGACCTTCGACAATTTTCACCGGCGCGTCCGGCTCGACGAACAACGCCGTCCCGACCTGCACCGCGGTCGCGCCGACCAGAAGAAACTCGATGACATCGCGGTAGGTCGAGATGCCGCCGATGCCGATTATCGGCAGTTTGCATTTGGTATAGACTTTATCGACCATCGCGAGGGCGATCGGTTTGATGGCCGGGCCGGTCAGGCCGCCGCGATTGTTGGTCAATCGGGGCCGCCAGGTATCGATATCGACCGATGTCCCCACCAGCGAATTGATCACCGCGAAAGCATCGGCCCCCCCCTGATGGGCGGCGTCGGCGATCTGGGTGATATCGGTCACATTGGGCGCCAGCTTGGCGATAATCGGCCGCGGGAAGACTTTGCGGACGCCGGCGATGCACTTTTCGGTCAGGGCCGGACTCTGCCCGAACTCCAGCCCGCCTTCATCTACATTGGGACAGCTGATATTAATCTCCAGAATGTCCACGCGCCCGATATCGGCCAAGCGGGCCGAGACTTCGACATATTCGTTGATCGTCGCACCGGCGACGTTTACGATGATTTTCGTCTTCTGTTTTTCCAGAAACGGGATTTTGTCTTTGATGAAAGCGTCGATGCCGACATTGGCCAGTCCGATGGCATTGAGCATCCCCGAGGCGGTCTCGGCGGTTCTGGGAACCGGGTGGCCGAGGCGCGGCTTCAGCGTGATCGATTTCGTGACCAGCGCTCCCAGTTTGGACAGCGGGAACACCTGCGCCAATTCTTCGCCGTAGTTACAGCATCCGGAGGCGGTCATGACCGGATTGGCGAACTCGACGCCCGCGATGGTCACGCGCAGATCGGGGGTCATAAGACCACCTCGCCAATTTCAAACACCGGACCCTCGCAACAGACCCGGGCATGGCCGCCGACCCGAAGTTTGACTACGCACCCCAGGCAAATCCCGATGCCGCAGGGCATGGGCGATTCGAGCGAAATCTGTCCCGCCACGCCGTACTGCATGCCGAGTTCATCGACCGCCTTGAGCATCGGTTCCGGGCCGCACCCATACAGGCGGAGCCGTTCTTTGGCGTGGTGATCTTTGATGAACTTCTCGACCGATTTAGTCACCAGTCCTTTGTCGCCCAAGGAACCGTCATCGGTCGCCGGATAAAAGCGGATACCCATTTTCTTGATACGCGCCCGTTCGACCAGATCGCGTTCGGATCGGCCACCGTAGAAAAAGTGAATATTCTTCGGGTCCATACCGTCGTCGATCATCTGTTGCGCCAGAAACATGAGCGGCGGAAACCCCACGCCCCCGGCTACCAATACCGGATGATAGGTGCTTCGCGGCTTGCTGAACCCCACGCCCAGCGGCCCAAGGATATTCACTTTGGAGCCGGTGGTGAATCGGGAGAGAGCGGCGGTACCCCGTCCGAAGACCTTGAAAATGATCTCAAGCTCGTGTCTGCGGGTGTTGACCGAGGCCACCGACATTGCCCGACGAAGATAGATATCAGTCGAGGTCAATTGGACATGGACAAAGCTTCCCGGATGACACTCCGCCACCCTGGGATACGGCGCAAAGGTGAATGAAAAGTACCCGTGGTGAAGATCGCGAGCGCGAACCAGAGTGGTGTCTTCGCAAGATGGTTTGGTCATCGCAGATGAGCCGGCTTTTCTATGAGCATTTTGTACACCATCCACTTTCCCTGCCATTCGGCGCGAATCTTCATCATGTTGAACGTGCTGGTGCGCATCGCTTCCTTCGCTCGTCGATCGATCTCCGTATTTCCCGAAGGGGTTTTGAGTTCAAATTCCTTAACTTTGCCGTCAAAATCAAGCAGGACCTGGAAAAATAACAGAAAGTCGTTCTTGTCGATACTGTATGCTTCCGGTGGAAATTCGAATCGCTGATCCACCGACACCGGCGCATCGGTCAAGGGCACGAGCGTATCATTCCCCCTATACCAGACCTGTTCTTCGGGATTGATGTACGCCGGTGACGCTCCGGTGGTGTCCGAAGTCTGAGCGAACGTCGAGTCCGGTTGGGGAACCACCGCCAGCGCGCCTGAATCGGAGGGAAGCTCCGGGCCGAGAGGGGCTCTGGCCGCAGTGGTTACCAGTTTCCGGCGGGCGTCTTCGGCAAATGGTGATTGGGGGAATGAATCTGCGTATGCCTGATAAGCCAGAAAAACCGATGAATCGCCGGGACTCTGGAATGTCTCGGTCAGCCATATCAGCGCAAACCGGGCGCGATCGTAGTGGGCCGATTCCGGGAAGTGATCGACCACATATTGGTACCAGTAGCGGGCCGAGTCATAATTCTTCTCGTCCGACCAGAATGCCTCCGCCCTCTTGATGTACACCTCCGCATACCCGGTGTCGGCCGGCGTGCCGCGGAGTCCCATGAATTCGAGAATTTCCGGTATATAATCCGAGTGGGGGAACCGGGCCGGTATCGCATGGAGAATCGAGTCCGCAGCGGCGGTGTCCTCGCGATATTCCCGGACCATCTGCGATAACGCCAGCATCGCTTTGGGAGCGTTCCGGGCGGTGGTCATGCTGTCGAGCACGACCTGCAAGGCGCTGATCGCCGAATCCGGCTTATCGAGCTGGTACCAGTACAATTCGGCCAGCGCATATTGCTGGGTGGCGGCGTCATCGATTTGCGCCTGTGTGATGGCCGACGTGTCCACCACGCGCGTCGTGTCATTCGCACGCGATGTATCCGCCGGGCGCGTGGAATCGGTCGCACCCGCCAGATGCGCCGTGAAGCTGGTGTGGGTGGAATCCGTTGTGTGCGTCGTATCCGCCGGGCGCAGGGTGTCGGCGAGGCGGGCGGTGTCTATGGTACGGGTAGTGTCAGGCATCCCCGTCGTATCGGGTGTGAGCAATGTCATCGCCGGTTTGGTCGTATCCGGCGGGAGGGTACTGTCGATCGCGTTCGACAGGCGGGCGGTGTCGGTTGCGAGCGCCGCATCACCCGCGCGGGCCGTATCGGTTGCACGTGTCGCCTGAGTTGTATCTGCTATGCGCGTCGTATCCGACGTGCCTGAAGTGACGGCTGTACTCGGGGCGGCTGTTCCTCTTGCCTTGCCCACCCTGCCTGTCTTGCCTGCCTTGCCCGGCTTTCCCGTCGGAATTATCTTGCGCCGCTGATAGAGCGCGATCTTACCGATATCGGCCGACCTCTGGAGCGCGTCGTTGGTCGCGTCCGTCTGCTGGCCGGAATAACGGCCCGCCTCCACCGCCTTATCGTAGTAGAACTTGGCATCGTCCAGATTATCGTAATCGAACTGGAAAATGAGGCCAAGCCGATAGTATGCCTGGGCCACCCATGCTTTCTTGGTGGACGTTGCGGCTATGTCACCGTACAGCCCCTGAGCCACGGTCATCTCGCCTTCAAGCTCGTGCCCTTCCGCCATCTTCAACTGAATCGCACCGAGCGAGTCATAAAACAACTGATTGTCGGCCAGACGCTTGAGATACGCCAGACCATCGGCGACCCGCACCACCTTGTAGGCACAGTCGGCGGCCGATGCAAGGGCGTGATATTCGTCCGTTTTGGACGGCTTGAGGCCCAGAACCTGCAGATAGGCGCTGAGCGCATCGGCGAACTGGTAATTCTGATACAGATCATCGGCCATCGCCATCTGCGCCTTCCGCTGTTGGTCCTGGTCGCCGAGCGAATCACGCACCGAGCGATAGTATCCGATCGAAAGATCATACCGCTTCTCGCGGGCGTGATATCCGCCCAGCTCCAGCGCCGCCTGCGCTTTGTACTGCCTGGGATAGTCGCTTTGGAAAATCTCCTCGAAGCCCGCCATGGCCTGTTCGACTTCCCTCAGTTGAAGTTTGGACTGCGCGAGATAGACGTTGGCCTCCCGGGTGTACTCCGATTCAGGATAGTTGGCCAGCAGTTCGCGAAAACGGCGTTCCGCCTTGTCGTATTGCTTGGTGTGATAATACGACACCGCCAGCACAAAAAGAGCGTCGTCATAATACTTGGACTTGGGATAGTTGTCGAGAACCTTTAAGGATTTGGCGATGGCGGTCTGGTACTCGTTCATGTTGGGCTGGCCGCCCGCCTTGCGCCCTTTCTCGGCCGATTTGAACGCCTTCTCGGCATTATAGAAGGTGTTGTAATAGACACATCCGCCCTGCGCCAGCATGATCGAGGCCAGGGCCAGCGGCAGAAGGGCTTTCGTGATCGTTCGGCGAATATCTTTCATAACTGGGGCGGGCGTATGACTGTTATACCCGGCGGGCATCATTTCAGTTCGACCTTCCGACCACGGCGGGTTTCGCCGATGAGGGCGGCGAGACGGGGCATACAGTCCCCCGATTTCATGCCGATATGGAAATCGGCGATCGGGGTGAGGGGGGTTTCTTCGGGATTGATCTCGACCAGCGTGGCGCCGTTTCTTTTCGCGACCAGCGGCAAACTGGCGGCCGGATGAACCAGCGCGGATGTTCCGACCACCAGAAACACCTGGGCCTCCTCGGCCCATCGAAAGGCCTCATCAATGACGGTTTCGTCCAGCATTTCGCCGAACCAGACCACGTCGGGACGGATTTTCCCGCCGCAGTGAGCGCAGACCGCGATCTGTTTGGGGTCAACGGAGATATCCACCGACGCCGGTCGGTCACAGTCGGCGCACTTGTTCCGATTGATATTGCCGTGAAGTTCCAGAATGTTGGTGGAACCGGCCTGGGCGTGAAGCCCATCGACATTCTGGGTAATCAGCGCGAACCGGCTGAACAGTTTTTCGATTTAAGCCAGCGCGATGTGTCCGGGGTTGGGCGTTACTTTGGCGATAAGTTCCCGGCGCCAGTTGTACCATTCCCAGACGATTTTGGGATTGGCCAGAAAGGCCTCCATGCTGGCCAGATCCTCGGGGCGGAATTTGGCCCACAATCCTTCGTTTCCTCTGAAAGTGGGGACCCCGGACTCGGCGGAAATCCCCGCCCCGGTCAGGGCGGCCACAACCGAACATCCGGCCATGATTTCGGCTACATCGTTAAGCACGACCAACAAGATACCCTGCGAGGGGCCAAATGACAAGAAGCCGAAAACAGATTAGCGGCTGACGATGGATGCGGCTGGTGACGTCGCCGACAGGACCTTCTTGGTCGGTCCGGCGGCAATCTGCATAGTCAGGCGGACGGGATCCGATGTCAGCGCCAGCCGGAAGCGATGCACCAGCGTGGTCCCCTGATACACCTTCTCAAATCCGCCCTCGGAAAGGGAGACGGTAAAAATAGGGGTGTGCCAGAGGTCGGCCGGGGTGTCGGAGGTTACCGCCACCGCCAGCGAACGCCAACCGTCAACCATAGCCGCCGTGTTCGCGGCGGGGTGTTCGCCGACCGAATCCAGAAACGACAATTCCGGCCGGCGTCCGTCGATCATAAGATACCGATCGTCGGCATGCCCGGCCTGGAAACTGAAGTTGTTTTCGACCGCGAAACAGACCTCGATTCGATCGTCAGACAGGGTGCGCAATTCGTAATCGACGATCAGCCGATCCGAGCCGGGCGTGAGGACAATCTGTTTGACCACGCGCATCGGGATGGTCCTGCCGTCACGCTGAATCGCACCGTCACGCGACATAACGATGCGCCCGCGATCGACCTGCGATGCGTACGCTTCGAGAACGAAATCTCCTTCTTCCGCGTAGTCACTGCGACCAAACGCCTCCAATGACGTTCCCGGATGCAGGAAATGATCGATCAGGCATCGTTTGAGATACCAGTCCTCGATCAAGAATTTCTCCAGCCCCTCTTCCTTGCTCTGCACCAGATCGTGAATACTGGCGGTGTTTTTGTCGGCGGAGGGGGTAGGCGCCTGTTCGAGTTTTCGATGGTACCCCTCGCGGCGACGGATCAGGGTGTCGGTCAGTTCAAAGGCGTGCTGATTCAGGGCTAACGACAGGAGCATCCCTCCCGTATTGGGTTTGAAAATGGCGGTGAGCGGCTCGGTCTGGGCGATGATCTCCGGGTATCCGTCGGCGTCGAAATCGATCTCTTCTACTTTGATTTTCGAAGATCCCAGATCGAGACAGATGCGGGAGGCAGAAGTCATCGCCGCATACACGGCCTGCCGGATATGGGGCAGATACAGTCCGCCGAAGACGCCGTGCCAGTAGGGACAGTTGCATTGCGAGGCGTAGAGGTGATCATACGCGTCGGCGATCTCCGACCGCCGGCCCGGGTATTTCGCGGCAAAGGCCGCCACCTGCGAGGACACCCAGAGCATTTTCTTGTGCAGGAGATTTGATTCATCGTACTTGGTCAGAAATCCCCGCCAGTGTCCGCCGCGCACAAATCGGCCCGACTGGTTCCATTTCCCCTGATCTTTGAGCCAATGCTCGAAATCTTCATAGGCGATAAATGCAGGCGTCGGCAAAGCCCAGTGGAGCATCTCCTCGTATGAGGCGGTGGGCAGATATGCCCGGCCGACCGGCCGCCGATCAGCCGCCTCGGTCAGAGTCGTCACCTTCAGCCAATCGCTGTTCTTTTCGAGGGCCTCGAAAAAGCGCGGTAGCCAGCCGTCCTGATAGCAATGTCGATGGGTCTGCGGCCAGACGCCGAACTTTTCGCCGTCGTCGGCGTAAATGGCGACGCCGTTAGGATCGCGCTCCGCCTGGCGGCGCAGTTCGCCGATCACCTCCTCAACCGAACCGAACGGTATCAGGTATCGAAGGCGTTTTTGAATCGGCAACAGGATGACGGTTTGTCCCTCGTTTTCGGTCACAAACGGGCCGGTGAGCTGGTCGT
>JACRAV010000275.1 GCA_016213305.1 Candidatus Zixiibacteriota bacterium
CCGATCCGATCATCCGCTCATTGCCAAACGAAAGCTCGAACCGCCCCGCCTGCAGGTTCAGGCCGGGGGCGGGAAAATTATTCACCGTCATATAGGCCTGGTGAAGATCGACATTGGCAATGTTCGCCGTCGTGTTGGTTGCCGGACGATCCGATGACCACGCGCCCCACCGGCGACTGTCCTGCAACTGAATGAAACCCGTCACACTACTATCTACCACCGCGCTTACCCCGACGCGGCTCCGCATGTCGGTGAATCCTGTCGTCGGCTGTAGCCCGAAACTGCGACCGTCGAGCTCGAATCTGATCCGAACCTGGCTCGATACTTTGAGTGTCGTCTCGGCCAATGCCGTCGCCGATAGCACAGACAGCATCAGGGCCGCAAACGCAATAGCACCTCGTCTCATCATAAATACCTCTCCCGACCGTTAAGCGTGATCACCGACTTCAATGAAGTCTTGTCAACAGACTAGGTTTTCATGCAAATAATGTCAATCAAAAATGGCGGGAGTACATTGACTTTAGTCAAAGTCGCAAAAAGAGACCTGCTTTGAGGACTATGCCAGAGGTGGCGATCCGCCGGCGAATCGCCGCAGGGCGCCTAACATGACGTCACATGTGTCGGTTCAGCATAAATCGGACATGAGAAGATGCTCGCTACGCGCTCCGGCCGATTACAAGATAGTCACTGTCACGCCACGGTCGGCGCGAAGGTTTTGTACAGGAGTTGGGTCAGCCAGGGCAGGTCAATGCGTTGCATCGGCACCCAGCTGATTGGCCGATACGATAAAAGCCCATACATCGAAGCGATTAATGGGCTTCTTAATTTGGTGCCGAAGGGGGGACTCGAACCCCCACTCTCTTGCGAGAACTGCGCCCTGAACGCAGCGCGTCTACCAATTTCACCACTTCGGCAAAGACAGGTACCAAGCGAACAGGTCCGCTCAGGGAAAACCAAGATGCTAATAACTGCGCCCGGTGTCAACGGTTTTATGGTCCGCAAATTGATTGCCCGCCATCAGATTGAGCAGGACCGAGTCACAATGGTTGACATTTCCCTCACACGTCGGTAACCTGCATGGGAATGCAGTTCGGGCGCTCGTCCAGCGCTGAAATTACAGCCGAAGACCGGGAGGATTGGGATTGCGTTTGGCAAGCCGCTTCAGCGAAACACTTACTCCGTTGCAGGGACGAGGAGGGGCGTTCGGACTATTTGCGCTGGCGCTGTTTGTTCGCGGTGCGGTTCTGTGGTCCGCCATAGGTCACATCGGGCTTGACCAGTTCCTTTCCGCCACTCCCGACACCAAAGCGTATCTTTCCGCGGCCCGAGCGCTCGTGGACCATTCCGGTTCGTATGAAACGGCCTTTTTCACATTCGGGCCGGGCTTCCCTGTTTATTTAGCCGGGTTCCTTCGCCTGTTCGGGGATTCCCCCCTGCCGATTTTGATCGCTCAAATTCTGTTGTCGAGTTTGTCGTGTGTGCTGATCTATCGTCTCGGCCGCCTGATTCTGGACGACTACGCCATGAGCATGCTCGCCGGAGTGATCGCCGCCTTCTCGCTTACCTCCATCAGCTTGAGCTGTTTCATCCTCTCGGACACGCTGTACTTGTTTCTCTTCCTGCTGTCGCTCGTTTTGTTTATCGAGGGGATGCGTCAGGGAACATGGTGGCGTTTTGTCGTCTCGGGACTTTTGCTGGGCGCGGCGATTCTCACCCGGACCATCGGCCAGTTCTGGCCGATCCTTCTGGCGCTGATCGGCCTGTTGCTACTCAGGAAATACTCCGCCGATCGCACCGTCTCGGCCCAGATCAGAAAACGGCAGATTCGCCAGATTGCGCTGTGCGTGCTCATCCCGCTTGGTGTCATGATTGCATGGGTCACGCGTAATTACGTCGTTAACAGTGTCCCCGCTCTGGCCATGACCGCCGCCGGTGGCCCGGCCAATGTTGCCGCCATGACCCGCGAAGCGCAAACGGGCGTGCCGTATCGCCAGATAGAGGATTCCTGGTTTGCGGAGAAGCTCTCGTCCGAAAGGAAGAACTCTTTTACGACGGCAGAAGAATATCGGCTGTTGCGAGAGAAGACGCTTGAGGTCCTCAAGGACTCACCGGGTCAGATGTTTTCGGTGTACCAGGACGTCGTCTGGGAAAATCTCACCGCCCGGGAGGAACTGCACCGCGATATTCTCGCGCCGGCCGTGCTTCCCTGGGCCAACTATCTGAACTCCCCCAACCGGCCGTTTATTCTGGCCATGATCGGTTTGCTGGCGTTGGTGGTCCTGCGTCGATTCCGACCCGCCGCCATCTTCGGCTTGATCTATCTGTACTATACCTCGATGATCGGCTTCACCAAATGGCAGGGATCGCGCCTGTTCTATCCCGGACTGGTGGCGGAAGCGGTGCTCGCCGCGGTTGCGATCGTCGTCGCGGTGCGCGCCCTTGTCGGGTTGGCGAAGACTGTCGAACAACGCTGGGAGATCGGCCGAAGGGTGGCTGACTGGTTTGATCAGCCGGTCGCTTCCCATGGAAAATACGCGCTGGTCACGGCTGTCGGGATGGGCGGGGTGCTGGTCTGGCTGTTCTGGGATTTCATTTTTTCCAACCAGATGCTCAAATCGGTCGATGTGCTGGGCGTCGGACTGGCGCATCATCGCCTGATGTGGGAGCATTTCGCCCACACTCACCGGCTGGTCGGATGGAATCCATATGATTGCGGCGGTATTCCGGTGATCGAATCGGTCAGCGGCGCGATTTTCTATCCTCCCGCACTACTCGACTATCTGGGTTACATTCCGCGCATGATCGGGTTCAATTTTCTTCTGCACTTCCTCGCGGGCGGATTTTTTATGTATCTGGCCGCCCGCCAACTGAAATTGTCCCCTCCGGCGGCGCTGATCGCGGGCGTGGCTTATGGATGCTCGCCACTGATACTTTCCTGGGTCGCCCCCGGACACGACGGCAAGATCTACTCCGCCACCCTGTTTCCGCTGATCGTTCTATTTGTTGATCGCCTGATGAACGATGCTCGACTCCGGGACGCAGTCGGTCTGGGAATAGTTTTTGCCCTTATGATCGTCACACCGCATCTTCAGATGGCCTTCTATTCGGCCGCTTTTGTCGCCGGATATGCGCTGTGGAAATGTATCGCGAGACTGAGTTCCACCCGCTCGCTGTCGGGGGTGCCGATCCGGGCGGCGCTGACCGTTGTTGGTCTGGTCATCGGAATAGGATTGTCCGCCATTCAGTGGTTGCCGAGCGCGCATTATATCCCAAATGAATCGCCGAGAGCGTATGAGCAGACCGGTCTCGACTATGCCTCCACCTATTCTTTGCATCAGGAAGAACTTGTGTCGCTGGTGGTCCCGGAGTTTTGCGGTTTGGACGAGACCGACGGCCCTAAGACATACTGGGGGCGAAACAGTTTCAAAGATAATTCCGAAAGTTTCGGCGCGGCCGCCGCTCTGCTCGCCCTGATCGGTCTGGTGCTCCCCGGTCACCGGCGCAAGTACTGGTGGCTGGTGGTCGCCGGTCTGGTGATCCTTTATGCGATAGGGGCCCACACGCCGCTGTTTGGATTTCTGATCGCCCAGGTGCCGCTGATGGGACAGATGCGTGCGCCGTCCACGGCGATGTTTGTGGCCCTGTTTGCGGTGGCCGTCCTTGCCGGCATCGGCGTTGATAATATCCGGTCGGCGGTCGGTGAAAACAGCCGTTGGGTGAAACGTGTCAATGCGGTGTTGCTCGTGGCAATCGTGATAGTATTCATGATCAACATCCTTATGATTGTCAAAGGACGGGGCTTCCTCGGATACTATGCCGACTACGTGTATCCAAAGCTCGCTGACGAATCACCGGGGGCGGTTCACCTCAAGGAAGCGGCCCTTGAAAATCTTTTTCTTCTCCAACAGGGTCTGTGGCGCTTCTGGTTTGTCCTTGTCGGCATCTACCTGCTGATCCGGTTCTTTGCGCGCACGCAGTGGTCGCTGGCGCTCTCCCTGGGATTGACGGCGCTGGTAGTGCTGTCTTCTTCCGGCATTGTATCACGGTGTATCAAGCTGATCGATCCGGCGGTCTATTGGGAGCCGAAACCGGTGACCAATTATCTTCGCGAACACGCGGGAATCAATCGAGCGGTAGGATTTGCGCTGAATCAGACATCTCTGCTCATTGGCGCATATCCGGTCCAGAGCACGATCGGTTTTCACAGTCGCCCGGTGATGTGGTATTACCGGCTGTCCGGCGAGGAACCGGTGCGAAACCTGCTGAAAGCCCGCTTTGCGAATCTGGCCGGGACGCGCTTCATCGTCTTCCCCAATCGACCGGAAAACATATTGAACATTGATACTCTCGGACCAATCCCGCTTGATACCGCGGCGATATTTGACGACTGCGTTGTCTTTGAGAACAAGAATGCCTTCCCGCGCGCCTTCATGGTCGATACATTCAGAGTGATGGACAGTCTCTGGCCGCTCATGATCGAGACTGTCAATGGGACCACCGATCTGCGCAAGGTGGCCCTGCTGGAACGACGTCCCGATATTACCATCAAGCGCTCGGGCGACTCGGCGGGAACGGCGCGAGTCGATTCCTATAGCGAAGATTCCATTGCGGTGTCCGTCACCTGCCGGAGCAATCAGCTTCTCATCCTGACGGATACGTATTATCCCGCGTGGCATGCGTATATCGACGGTCGTCCCGCTCAGATTTTGAGGGTGGACGGCGCTTTCCGGGCGGTTGCGGTGCCGGCGGGCAATCACCGGGTTGAATTTGTCTTTGCTTCTCCCTACGTCCGGGCGGGCGGGGCGATATCGCTGGCGACGCTATTGGGGATCCCGGTCGGCGCATGGCTGATCCGGCGAAGACGATCAAGAGTGCGAAAAATCGAAGGCGTGCCCCCGCCGGCGGAATGACGGCGGCGATACCAGCAGAAATCGATCACGGTCCGTCTTCAAGTAACGAGACATGACCGACCGCATAACGGTCATCCCCGCCATATCCATGAATTTTGACCCGGTCGTATCCGGCGAGATACGTTTCAGCGGCGAGGTGAAGGGTGTCGATGCGAAGGCCGCCCTGGTCGATGAATTCGCGCTCCACGGCGAGGTAGCCGACCTCGCGCTTGCCCCGAGTGAACGTGATGAGGTAGTTGTCGTTGTGGTCGAAACTGATCTCGACGTTGGCCGCGTGCGACACATCCGGCAGAATAACAACCAACCCGTTTTTGTTAAGCTTGAACACACCCGGAGCATCCCACGCCGTGTTCCTTGCCTTGCGATGATCGGCCTCATTGTAGGTGACATCGACCGGAGGCGGAAAGGCGTACGCTTGAAGTAGCGACTCGTACTGTCCGGTGTTGAATGTGATAATTGTCTTCAGTCGCTCCGTGGACCACAAGCGACCTCGGCTGAGGATTCTGAGGCGATCAACGTAGGCGTGCAGATTCGGATCATCGACCACATTGCTGTCGATGAGCAGGGTGCTTTCATATCCGGCGGGAGAGGTGCGAACGAAATGCCCGATTCGCCACACCTTGGGATTTTCTTCCGGCAAGCGACTCAGCAAGGGGTCGGTCAGGCCGAACATATCCACGATATGGATGGCGGGGCCGGCCCAATAACCCATGAAACCGACACTCCGATCGTAAATCACCCCTGTGCCCCGGTCGCGGGCTTCCAATCCTTTGTGGGACCAATAGTGATCAGGGTACACCGTGCCCCGCTTCATCAACATCAGTCCGGTTCCCTGATAGTACCACCCCCGCTCATCGGCAATTCCGAAAGGATTGATTTCGTTCTCGCCCGCGGTGCCATACAATTCGGTGCTGAAGATCGGGGCTTTGGGTGATGATAACCCGATGACCAATACAAGGGTAATGGGGATCAGGGAGCGCCATCCTGTCAGACTGATGGGTAGCTGGGTAAGAAGGGCGACCGCACAGACCAACGGTGCGGTGAAAAACCTCCCGCTCATGAAGTCTCCCCCCACCCTGAGCGTATAGATAAAGAACAACGCAATTCCAAACGCCACCGCGATTACCCGCGCCGAGCGAATCACAAAGGCCGATGCCAGCCCGATAAAAATGGTCAGCAGGGTAATGGGATTGATTCGTAAAGAATCAAGAAAGTACAAGAACCCCTGTTGCAGTATCTCACCGGAAGGTATGCCGGTGTGCGTCTTGGCGTAATAGGTATTCGGAAACGGGAAGCCGTAATAATACAGTC
>JACRAV010000018.1 GCA_016213305.1 Candidatus Zixiibacteriota bacterium
CTGGACCCCTGTGCCGGCGCAGATTGAGAACAGCCTGCAGGTGAAGGTGATCCAGGAGACGAGTGAAGGGACGGCGGACGAAGTGCTGGGGTTATCGCCTTAGTTTAATATTATCGGGCAGTTCACGATGACGGAGCCTCCGGCGACGGTGAATTCGGGCGCGGCGTACACCGTCCAATGGAACAATTATGGGTTGCAGGGCGAGATCCCCAACGCGAAGCTGGAATTTTATGACGGGACGGTTTGGAATAACATTGATTACAAGACCACGAACACGTGGATCGTGAGCAACTCGGGGAGTTACGGGTGGACGGTGCCGGTGGATGTGCGGTCGGTGGCGTGTAAATTTAGAGTATCCGATCCCAACAACGCGACGGCGACTGATGATACCAATCCGTTTGAGATCCGTCCGTTGATCAGCGTGAGCGCGCCGGCGGGGACGGCGAAGTGGGTGATCGGGACGCAGACGGGGAACAACATTGTGTGGAGTATCACCGGGCCGGTACCTACGGTCAAGATCGAATATTCAAAAGATAACGGCAGCAATTATACGTACGTGATCTCGCCGTCGGTGGCGGGGAACTCATCGCCGTTCGAGTGGAACATCCCGGCCGACAAGGATCTTGTCACCGACCACACGGTGGGGCTGGAACAAAGGGCCCGCGTCCGTGTGATGGACACGTCGTTATCGTCCGTTTATGGATTATCGTCCGGATTGTTCATGGTCAAGGGAAGCATCACAGTCACCAACCCGAACGCGTCGAGCCCGGCGCTGAAAGTGGGCGTGGCGCAGAACATCGAATGGACGACGCCGTGTACGGGGGCGTGCACGATGGGGAATGTCAAGGTCCAGTTCTCCAGGACGGGGGGCGCGCCGTGGACGGATGTGGCGACGGTGGGGTTTGATTCCAGCCCATATACTTTATGGACGCCGCCCATTGATTCGATCACAAATAACGCTAAAGAGGCCAAGATGCGGGTTGAACAGGTCATTAACGGCGAAGTGGTGGATGATTCGGATGCCTTTGAAATTGAAGGCATCATCCGTCTTGATTCTCCTGATATCGACGCGCCGACCTGGTTTGTCGGCGACCCCCGACAAATCAAATGGACGCCGACGGGGACCTTCGGGTACGTCAAGATCGAATACTCCAGCAACGGTTTTACCAATGAATCGGCGACGGTGGTGGAAGCCCCGACGTACGCGAATTCAGCCAACAACGTCCAGGCGGCTTATGACTGGACTGTTCCCAACCTGATCGGTTCTAATTTTAAAGTCAGGATCTCGGATGTTAATGACGCCAACGTCGTGGATGTATCGTCCAGTCCGTTTGTTATTAAGGGCAAGGTCGTGGTGAGCGAACCCAACGGCGGGGAAACGTGGTATGTCAACGACACCAACCGCAAGATCAAGTGGCAGGCGACCGGGCCGATCCCGACGGTAAGGATTGAGTACTCCAAGAATAACGGGGGCCTGTGGACGGAAATCGTCCCTGACGCCGCGGCCGGTGCCGGTGCCGGGGAATATCCCTGGCCGTCGGTGGCGGACGCCATCTCCGATCATTGCCTGGTCCGTGTCTCTTAAACGAGCGACTCTACCGTCAACGACGTTTCCAACGCCGTCTTCTTTATCAAAGGCAAACTTCAGGTCACCGCTCCCGATGCCAATACCCGCTGGGTTGCGGGGTCAAGCGGACATGACATCACCTGGGTGCGCACCGGAAGCATCGCCAACGTCAAGATCGACTACGCCGTCGACGGCGGGCTGTTTGATAATCCGATCATCGCCTCAACCAACGCCGCCAACCAGACCTATACCTGGAATAATATTCCGACCCATGTCAGTAACAGTTACCTGATCAAAATTGCGGATGTCAATGATGCGGCCAACGTCAACGCGACTTCAGCTCCGTTCAAGATCGTTGGCAGCGTGACCGTCACCAAGCCGGACGGCACCGAACAGATCAAGGTCGGACAGAACTTCAAGATCGAGTGGACCAAGGCGGGCGATTTCGCGAACGTGCGCATCGAGTATTCCGGCAACGGCGGGGTGGATTACACCTATGAGATTTTTGCCTCAACGTCGGCGAGCAACCTGTTTTACTGGTGGAACAATATCCCGACCGATAAAGTTTCGCCGACCGTCGTCATCAAGGTTACGGATACAAACGATATTCTCACCGTCGATCCCTCCGCGGCCTTTAAGATACAAGGTATCTTTGATGTCCTGACTCCCGACGGCGGCCAAACCCTGGTCGTCGGGTCCGATTACACTATTACCTGGAGCACGACGGGTACCGTCACGCAGGTTAACCTGGATTATTCGACCAATAGCGGCTTGGCCTGGACGCCGATCACAGGCGCCCCTATCGCCAATACGGGATCGAAATTGTGGACCGTGCCGAACGCTATTTCCGATTTTTGCCGGGTGAGAGTTTCCGACGCCAACGATCCGGACGCCAAAGACATATCGGCCGGTGACTTCTTTATCAAAGGTAAATTGCTCATCACCTCACCGACCGACTCAACCGGCGCCTGGCTGGTGGGGACAACGCAGCCGATCACCTGGCAGGTGACCGGTTCCATTGCGAACGTGAAGCTGGAATTTTCCGTGGACAACGCCGCGTATGAGGCGGTCCCGTTAGCGGACAACCTGCCGGCCACGCCATCGAGTTTTGACTGGCAGATCCCTGACCGGATTTCTCCTCAAGTCAAGGTCAAGATCACCAATAAGAATGACCCGACAGTATTCGATGAATCAAATGATACTACACCTCTTTCCATTACCGGCCAGCTTAACTTGACCGCGCCGGTTGGAGGAGAAACATGGTATGTGCAGGACCAGAATATCATTTCCTGGACAAAGGTCGGAACGATTTCGGCGGTTAATTTGCAGTATTCCGTTGCCGGCGGTTCCTACGTTGATATTACCGACGCGCAGAACCTGACCGGCAGTTCCTTTAACTGGATCCTCCCCGACATCGTCAGTTCCCAGGTCAGGGTCAAGGCCATTAACGCCAACTCCGCCAAGCCGACGACGCCGGGAATTTCAGGGCTCTTTACGGTCAAGGGGAAACTGGTCATTACCAATCCGGTCACAACCGGCGTTGTCTGGGACGTCGGTGTCCCCAAGAGCATTACCTGGACCCGCACGGGTTCCGTCGGCAATATTCGTCTCGAATATGATTATGGCAGCGGGTTTGCGACCATCGCCGGGGCGGAGAATCTCGTTTCCAGTTTGCAGACGTTCTCCTGGACGGTCCCCGACACGATCAGCGGTAATGTGGTATTGCGCATCGTGCCGTTGAACGCCAACGAGGCGGACCAGGATGATTCCGTCTCGTTCAAGATCGCGGCCGATTTGCAGCTCAATTCACCGTTGGGCGGGGAAGTGTGGGTGGTCGATGACAACCAGCCGATCACCTGGACCAAACGTGGTACGATCTCAAACGTCGTCATCAAGTATGACACGGCGGCGGGGGCGGGCGGTTATCTCAACACGATCGCCACCCGTCCGGCGGGCGACGGAAGCTATTCCTGGCCGGTGCCCGACGCTATCGGCGATCAGTTAAGAGTGCGGATCGAGGACGCCCTCGCGTCGAATACGGTACCGGATGCTTCACCGGCGAACTTCGCCATCCGCGGTTCGGTTTTGGTGACCCGTCCCGTGGGAACCGGGCCAAGCAAGCAGGTCTGGATCTCCGAGACTCCGGAAAATATCAATTACACGATCCGTGGTTCCATCGCGTCGGTCGAGATCCGGTATTCGCTCGATGACGGCGCGACCTATCCTGTTGACAAGATCATCGCCCCGGCCGAGTCTGCCGGACCGGGCAACAAGACTTATTCGTGGACGGTGCCTGTCTATACCTCGACCCTTGCCAAGGTCAAGGTCACGGCCCTGGGATACAGCAATATTTATGATGAGAGCGATACCTTTACTATCCGCGGTGGGTTTACCTTTATTAATCCGCTTTTGAACGCACGCTGGCAGGCCAACTCCGCCAAACTGATCGAGTGGAACACGCTGGGGAATATTCCGCAGGTCTATATACGTTATTCTGTGGATAACGGTCAGAGCTGGGTCTTCGTCAACGACGGCTCCGCGATATCGAATACCGGAAATTATAACTGGACGATCCCCAACGTCATTGCTACCCAGGCCAAGGTCAGGGTCACCGACATCAATGATTCCGCCGCTTCCGCCGATTCCGATTCGTTCTTCATCCACGGTGCCGTAACGCTGACCCAGCCTAACGGTCAGGAGAAATTCAAAGGAGGACAGTCGGACAACGCCACCAAGATCAAGTGGACCATGATCGGGCCCATCCCGGCCATGGATCTGGCCTTGTCGACCAACGGTTCCGACGGGACTTACACCACATTTGCGACCAACCAGCAGGCATCGTTGCTGGAATACCAGTGGTCCGTGCCGACGAACGTGCTTTCGAACAATTGCTTTATCCGGATCCGCGACACCAATGACTCTTTGGTTGAAGATAAATCAGACCTGGCTTTCAAGATCATGGACAACATCGTCGTCTCGGCGCCCAGCGGCGGCGAAAAATGGGTCGTCGGAACCCAGCCCAATATTACATGGACCTCGTTGAACCTGGCGCCGCAAGTGAATATCAAATATTGCATTGAGCCTACGTTAACCCAGTGGCAGCCGGTGGCCTCCAACGTGGCCAACAGCACCAGCGGCAGCTATCCCTGGACGATCCCGCCGACGATTTCGGCGACAACGCGTGTCCGCATCAACGCCGTTGTGGGCGGCTCCGAAGACGCGGATTCGGTCTCCATTTCCGCGGCAGACTTCATGATCAAGGGCAGTATCGCCCTCACCGTCCCCAACGGCGGGACGAGCGGCCAGGCGTTTGCCGACAAGGAAAAATGGGGATGCGACAGCCAGCAGTGGATCCGCTGGACGTGGCAGGGCAATATCGACAAGGTCGATATCCATTACTATAACGGTTCGACCTGGGTCACCATCGACCCGGCCCAGGGGCTTGCCAATATCGGCGAATTCCAGTGGACGGTCCCGACGATATCCACGACCGGCGCCCTGGTCCGGGTGCGCGATAACAACGTGACTTTCCGCGATGAGGTTTATGATATTTCCGACAATCCGTTCAAGATCATGCCGCGCGTCGTGATCACCCAGCCGAACGGTTCCGAAGTCTGGTACGCGGGCAGCACGGGTAATATTATCTGGAGCAAATACGGGCCGGCGGCCTTCAACACGGTCCGGGTCGATTATTCCATCAATGACCCAACGTTCACCAGTCCGCAGTCCATCACGACTTCAACGCCCAATTCCGGCACGTATGACTGGTTGAATATCCCGGCGGAGGCGGTTTCGGGCGCTGTCCGGATCCGTATCGCCAAGCCGGACGATATTACCGACGTTAATGATATCTCCGACGGTGATTTCCGTATCCGTGCCAACTTCACTTTGAACACGCCTAACGGCGCGCAGAAGTGGGTGGTGGGCGGCACGCAGACCATCTCCTGGAGCCAGGTCGGTAATACCACCGGCGTGAAATTCACCTATTACAAACAGACCAACCCGGCCATCAACGGCACCTTTACGTTGAATAAC
>JACRAV010000278.1 GCA_016213305.1 Candidatus Zixiibacteriota bacterium
ACCAGTCGCCGAACCGGCCGATCCAGCGGCTTCCCTCGCGCTCACGGAGCGGATGTAATAACAAAAGGGCAAGAACACCGACGACCGAATACCAGAGGACAAGTTGCGAGACCCACCCCTTCGGCCAGTTCCACTGCAGAATGATCTTGGCTTCGTAGGCGATCAGGATGACAAAGTACAGTCCGACCAGCGGCAGAAGAACGTACTGCGTGAAGATCTTGATTGCGTTCGGGTACTGGTCGTCGGAAGAAAGGGAGTCGAGATCGCGCGGCACGAGAGCCAGAAATATCCAGGTGTTGGCGATCCCGGCCATCAGCATCCACAGTTCGGCGTAGGTATCCCCCTTGACGTCGAATCCGAACAGGTAGTCGGCGGCGGCCAGGGCGATGGCCAGCCCGATAAACAGCGACGCCGAATAGACCGCCGCGGTGAGGAAGCTGATCAACAACGATTTATTGTACTGCCAGAACCCCTTCTGCTCTTCTTTGCCCAGCCAGGGGACAAACGCCACCAGGAAGTGCAGTGCGCAGAGGAGCATGGCAAAGCGGAAGGCGTGCAGATGCGGCTTGCCCAGGTCCGCCGGGAGGGTGAAGAAGTACAGCACGAGCGCCACCAGCCCGGCGGCCTGGATGGCCAGACGCATGCCGGTGGGCCATCGCCGCTTTTCCCCTACCAGATATATCGCGATAAAGAGGGGAATCCCCAGCGCCATGGTGATGGGGATGTTAACCAGATGGTATTCATCGACAGCGTCGCGATTCTCAATCAGAATAACGGCCATGATCGATCCAATGGCGGCGCAGACAAGCGCGAGTGGAAATCTGCGGACAGCCGCCAGTGCGCCATCCAGCAGGCGGTCGATTGACGGAAGTAGTTTGAAAGAACTCATATATTATCCCTCTCCCAGGTTTTGTTCAGTATGATGGCCCGCCGGGTCCGCTGGAAACAAAAAACTGGGTTTACATACAGGCCTTGACGAATCTGGTCGAGAGAAGCCCCCGGGATTAACTTGTTGATTTATAGATGGTTGAGGCGAAGTGATCGGCTCGCGAATCACCTTGCCCTTGATGACACGATAGCGTAATTTATAAAGCTATTATCGTCGCGAGAGTGGCGGAATTGGCAGACGCGCTGGACTTAGGATCCAGTTCCGAAAGGAGTGGGGGTTCGAGTCCCCCCCCTCGCACATCCGAACGGGTGTCGCGGGAGCGTTGAACTTGTATCGGGAGATTGATGTGAAAGTTGAGTTGTCGCACAAAGAAGGTTTGCTCAGAGAACTGCAAGTCGAAGTCCCCGCCGAACGGGTGCAGACCGAGATGAACAAAATGTTCGAGGAAAAAAAGCGCTCGGTCACGCTCAAGGGGTTTCGCAAGGGGATGGCGCCGATCGCCATGGTCAAGCAGTTGTATGCCGAAGAAGTTCGCCTCGACGCCATCGACGAGCTGATCCAGGCCACCTATCCCGAAGCCGTTCGCGAGAAGACGCTTCGAGTCGCCACCAAACCGACGGTCACCGATCTTAAGATGCGCGACGACGGCGGGTTCATGTATGTGGCGCAGGTCGAAGTCATGCCCGAAGTGCAAAAGATATCGTACGAGGGGCTGGAAGTATCGTATGTCGATCTCACAGTCGAAGACAAGGAAGTTGACGAGGTGATCGAGCATTACCGCCGCCGCCTGTCGGAACTTCGCACGGTGGATCGTCCCGCGAGCACCTCCGACGTGGTGGTGGCTGATCTTCGCAAAATCGCCGACCCCAAACTAGCCGTGGAGCAGGATTTCTTCGCCAATTCGGAGATCGATCTGGGATATCGCCTCACGGTTGAGCAATTCAAGGAAGCACTTCCCGGAGTCAAGCCGGGGGATGTCAAGCAGGTCGAAGTGGTGTATCCCGAGGATTACAGCGACCCCAAGTTTGCCGGCGCCCAGTTGACCTGGCAGGTGCAGGTGAAAGCGATCAAGGAGCGGATACTTCCCGATCTGGACGACGCCTTTGCCAAACGCACCGGCATGGGCGAAACGGCGCTTGAATTGAAGCTGAAAGTCCGGGAGAATATCCACGGCCAGAAAGAAGAAACTCAGCAGAGGTACCAGCGCCGCCAGGTGATGCACTTCGTGTGCGAGAAGAATCCAATCCCGATTCCCACCGGTATGGTCAACGAGTATCTTGACGCGGTGGTGGAGGATTTCAAGAAGCAGGGGGGAGAGTTCGATGAGCCGGCGGTCCGGGAGAATTACCGGCCGGTCGGAGTCGAGTCGATGCGCTGGGATTTGATCTGGCGGACGCTCGCCTCGGACGAAAAGATTGAAGTTTTGCCCGCAGATACCGACAATTGGATACGTAGCTACGCTGAGCGGCATGGAGTTACGACCGAGGAGGCGAGCTTGGCGCTGGCCAAATCCGGCCGGGCCGAGCAGTTGCGCGACTCGCTGATGGAAGAAAAGGTGATTGACTTTTTGGTCAACATGGCCAAAAAGGTGCCGCTGAAAAAAGACAAGTAACCGTCAGGAATAAAGGATACCCGATGACACTCAAGGACAGAGAATTGGCCGAGTACTGGCAGAGCAATCAATACCTGGTTCCGATGGTGGTCGAACAGACCGGCCGTGGGGAGCGGGCCTACGATATATACTCCCGGCTTCTCAAGGACCGGATCATCTTCGTCGGTACCCCGATCGACGACGGCGTGGCGAATCTGGTGATCGCCCAGATGCTGTTTCTCAACGCCGAGGACCCGGACAAAGACATCTTTCTGTACATCAATTCGCCGGGCGGGTCGGTCACGGCCGGTATGGCGATTTATGACACGATGCAGTTTATCAAACCGGATGTTGCCACGACCTGCATGGGTCTGGCGGCCTCGATGGGGGCGTTTTTGCTCGCGGCCGGTACCTCCGGCAAGCGCGCGGCCCTGCCCAACAGCCGGATTATGATCCATCAACCGATGGCCGGCACGCAGGGACAGGTCTCGGATATCGTCATCATGACCGAAGAGTTTACCAAGACCAAGAAACGGCTGAACGAACTGCTGGTGACCCACACCGGCCAGCCGCTTGAGAAAATCGAGAAGGACACCGATCGCAATTACTTCATGTCGCCCGAAGAAGCCCGCGACTACCATATCATCGACAAGATCTATATGCATCGCGGTCAGGAAGCAAAGTAACCGATGCCACGCGAGACCAACGATCGTTTTCCGCAGAGGTGTTCGTTCTGCGGCAAGCCGTACGGCCAGGTCAAGCGGCTGTTTGCCGGGCACGAATCGAATATCTGCAACGAGTGTGTCACGCTCTGCGCCGACCTGCTCCACACCTCGCCGGAAGTCGATCAGGCCGAGGAAGTCCAGAATCCGCCAAAACCGGCGGAGATCAAGGCCTTTCTCGATCAGTATGTGATCGGCCAGGAGGAGGCCAAGAAGACGGTCTCAGTGGCGGTATATAATCATTACAAGCGGATCAATTATCAGACGAAGCTTAAAGCATCGAGCAAGCTCCAGCGCGATACGCAGGATGTGGAACTCGAAAAGTCGAATATTCTCCTGCTCGGTCCGACCGGCACCGGCAAGACACTGATCGCGCGGTCGCTCGCGAAATTCCTGAAAGTGCCGTTTTCAATCGCCGACGCCACCGTGCTGACCGAAGCCGGGTATGTCGGCGAGGATGTCGAGAATATTCTGGTGCGCCTGTTCCAGGCGGCCGATTTCAATCCGCTTCGCACCGAGCGGGGCATCATTTACATCGATGAGATCGACAAGATTTCGCGCAAGGACGGCAATCCGTCGATCACCCGCGACGTTTCCGGCGAAGGCGTTCAGCAGGGGCTGTTGAAAATCCTCGAAGGGACGGTCGCCAATATCCCGCCCAAGGGGGGACGAAAACACCCCGAACAGGCGTTTGTGCAGATCGACACCACCAATATACTGTTTATCTGCGGTGGCGCATTCGACGGGCTGGAGCGGCTGGTGGCGCGGCGTCTGGGGAACAAAGTGGTCGGGTTTGAGGCGGATGTGACGAATATCACGAAGGACACTCCGGACATTCTGGAGCATGTCATACCGTCGGACCTGATGGAATATGGTTTGATCCCCGAGCTGGTCGGCCGCCTGCCGGTGGTGGCGGCGCTCAAACCGCTGGACGAACGGGCGCTCATGTCGATCCTGACCGATCCGCGCAACGCCCTGACCAAGCAGTACGCCAAACTGCTGGAGATGGAAGGGGTCAAGCTGATCTTCGAGCCGGGCGCGCTGACGGCCGCCGTCAAGGTGGCGATGCAGAAGAAGACCGGCGCGCGGGCGCTTCGGTCGATCTTCGAGAAGGCCATGCTCGAAATCATGTACGAGGTGCCGTCGTCGTCGGATGCAACCGAAGTCATTATCTCCGAGGATACCATCCTCAAGGGCGAACGTCCCCGGTTGGTGACCCGCTCGGAGAACAAGAAAGCCGGTTGAAACGGTCGAATACCCGCCCGTAGTTAAAACTTCCCAACTCCCCCGCCGACCCCTATCATCAGCCACGAATTTTTATGTCCGCAGACACTGATACTGATCGATTCTGGTGGCAGAAGCTGTACCGCTTTCTGATCGGCGGCTCGCGGGACCTTCGCGACACCGGCTTATTCCATAAACTGTCGTTGACCGCTTTCTTCGCCTGGATTGCCCTTGGGTCGGACGGACTATCGTCGTCCAGCTATGGTCCGCAGGAAGCGTTTGTCGCGCTTCACGGCCACACGTCGCTGGCGATCTTTGTGGCGATCGCGTCGGCTCTGACCATTCTGGTCATCAGCGCCAGCTATTCGCAGATCATCGAATTGTTCCCCTCGGGCGGCGGCGGGTATGTGGTATCGAGCAAACTGCTCTCGCCGGGTCTGGGCATGATCGCCGGGTGCGCCCTCATTATCGACTATGTGCTGACGATCACGGTGTCGATCGCCAGCGGCGCCGACGCGATCTTCAGCTTTGTCCCGCCGGAGTGGCATCAGTATAAACTCGTCTTTGCCGGGGCCACGCTGGCTTTGCTGATCGTCCTCAATCTCCGGGGTATTCGCGAATCGGCCACCGCGCTCATGCCGATCTTCCTCATCTTTGTGGCTTCCCACGCGATTGCGATTGGCTACGCCATTTTCAGTCATTTGTACCGGCTTCCGGAAGTCACGGCGGAGATTTCAAATGACGTGAGCACGCTGAGCAGTCAGATCGGGATGTGGGGGGTGTTTGTCATCGTCCTTCGCGCCTACTCGATGGGCGCGGGAACGTACACCGGTATCGAAGCGGTATCCAACGGTCTGCAGGCGCTTCGCGAACCGCGCGCCGAGACGGGCAAGCGAACCATGAGGTATGTCGCGATATCGCTGGCCGTGACCGTGGTCGGTCTGGTGCTGGCGTATCTTCTGTTCGGCGTCAAACTCCAGGAAGGCAAAACGCTCAATGCGAGCCTGTTCGAAGCCATGACGACCGCCTGGCCGGGGTGGATGGGACAGACATTTGTCGTCGTCACTCTTCTGTCGGAAGCGGCGCTGTTATTCGTGGCCGCGGAAACCGGGCTTTTGGGCGGTCCCGCCGTGCTGTCCAACATGGCGCTCGACAAGTGGTTCCCGACCCGCTTTGCGATTCTGAGCGACCGGTTTGTCTCCCAGAACGGAATTTTATTCATGGGTTTTGCGGCGCTGGTCATGCTCATTCTTTCGCACGGTTCGGTCACCTTTCTCGTGGTGCTCTACTCGATCAACGTGTTCATCACTTTTGTGCTGTCGCAACTCGGGATGGTCCGTCACTGGCTAACTGTCCGCCGGAAGGTCGCCGACTGGCGCAAACGATTTTCCATCAATCTCACCGGGTTGATCCTCTGCTCCGTCATTCTTGTGGCGGTCATACTGGTGAAGTTCGAGGAAGGGGCCTGGCTGACTTTCATCATCACCGGCGCGCTGGTGCTGACCGCCATACTCATCCGGCGCCACTATCGGAGGACGTCGATTCTGCTCAAGCGACTGGATTCACTGGTCGAAGTGGTGAGAGCCACCGGCAAGGTGAAGACGACGGGTGGAATGGAGGATATCGAAGCCGTTGTCCCCAACCCCAAATTCGATCCGCGCGGCAAGACGGCGGTTATGACCGTGTCCGGCTTCAACGGCACCGGCCTGCACACTCTGCTCAATATCCGGCGGGTGTTCGGCGAGACTTTCCGCAATTTTGTCTTTATCCATGTCGGGGTGGTGGATGCCGGTAATTTCAAGGGATCCGCGGAACTCCAGAATCTGGAACGGCATGTGGAGCGAGAGAACCTGCTGTATGTCGAGTTCATGCGCCGCGAGGGATTCTACGCGGTGGGGATGAGAACGATCGGCACCGACGTGATCGACGGGGTGATGGACCTGGCGCCGACGATCTTCCAGAAATATCCCAACGCTGTGTTCTTCGGCGGACAGATTGTGTTTCCCGAAGAGACGCTGATCACGAGATTTCTGCACAACTATATCGTGTTCGCGATCCAGCGGCGGTTTTATCATCGGGGTTTGCCGTTCATCATCATGCCGATCCGGGTGTGAGGCATCACACTTCCAGCCGATACAGCGGGCGGCTGGCCGAGAGACGCTGGACTTCCGTAAATCCCAATCTCTGAAAAATCACTTCCGGGCCGGGCCAGACAAAAGCCGAGGGGAGTTTTTCGCCCGCCTGTGTGCGCGGCACCGGGTAGGCCTCGATGACTTTCCCTTTGTGTTTCTTTATCACTTTTACAGCCGCTTCCGCCAGGAGGGAAGCCACTCCTCGACTGCGATACCGCTTGTCGATAAAGAAGCAGTTGATCGACCAGACCCCGGCGATATCGTCTCTGCGATATGCCTTCATGCTCTCGGTGTGCGGGAACTCGGTCCGAAGCCCAAACGAACACCAGCCGACCGGCAGGGAACCGTCAAATGCCAGAATGGCGCGGGCCTTGCCGGATTTCACGAGTCGCTGGAGGGTCTTTCGGTTGGGTTCGCCGACCGCCGCGGTCCAGGTCTTGCCGTGCGTGGCGGTTCGCCACCACATGCACCAGCACCCGCCGCACGCGCCGTTGTCGCCAAAGAGTTTGGCCACCAGGGGCCAGTCGGTCGGGCGCATTTCCCGCGCTGAGAATCGGGCCCTGGCTGAGGCGTTCTTGTGACGTCCTGGCTTGGAATCGGCTGAACGTTTCATCTGACGGCTCCTTTCCCCGGTAATCTCCCTCGTATAGTGCCGTCTGTCAATCACTTAAAAACCGCTTGCGCGAGCGGCTCCGGAACGGTTCCTGTATGTCTGCGTCCGGCCCCGGCGGACCGCCCGGTCGGGCCTGTGCCCGACGGCATGATTACGAACAGACACAACCGTTAAGATAAAGGTAACGATTCATGAAGTTTGAAGATTCACTGAAAGACAATGTGGTTGTCTTGGAGGTGTCCGGCAAGATCATGGGCGGCGACGAAACCACCATGTTTCACGGCCGCATACACGAGTACATGACGCAGGGGAAGAAGAGTTTTGTCATCGACCTGGCCAAGACCGAGTGGATGAATTCGGTTGGGTTGGGTATGTTGATCTCGGCCCTGACCACGGTCAAGAACGGCGGCGGCCGGCTGGTGCTTGCGAAGATCGACAAGATCGAGCAGATTCTCGTAATCACCCGCCTGATTTCGGTCTTTGAGCATTTCGACAGCCGCGAAGCGGCGATCGCGTCGTTCAAGAAGTAAGATTCTTACGAATCACAATTCAGAATAAGAACCCCCGGAAACGGGGGTTTTTTTGTCCGGTACCGACATGCAACTTCACATCCAACCTCCCGTATATCCCATCAGACCGCTTTGCCAACCACATAACTGAACGGGTGTGTATGTTGAAGGCCAATTTCCGTCGATTGTCGATCCTTTGCACGGCGATGTTTCTCGTCCTCGATGCTCACATCGCGCAAGCCCAGGTGGATTCTCAGCCCGCCTACAAACCGAGTCTCGAAGTAAAAAGGGTTACCCTGTCGGTCAAGATCGACGGTGACCTGAGCGATCCGGGCTGGGCGCAGGCGGCCCGCACCGACCAATTTGTCGAAACGGATCCGGGCGACCAAATACCGCCGGGCGTGAAGTCGGCGACGCTCATCGGATACGACGACGCCAATCTCTACCTTGCCTTTATTGCCTGGGACAATCCAAAACAGATACGCGCCACCTTTTGCGAGCGTGACAACATCTGGAACGACGACTATTTCGGGATCATGTTGGACACTTACGGCGACCGATCGGGAGGATACGAGATATTTGTCAATCCGTACGGCATGCAGGGAGATGTGCGGGTCACCAATTCGTCCGGCAACGAGGACGAGAGCCACAACCTGATTTTCTATTCAGCCGGTCGGGTGACCGACAGCGGGTACCAGGTGGAAGTGGCGGTTCCCTTTTCGAGTCTGCGATTTCCCAACATCGACGTTCAGACCTGGCGGGCGCAATTCTGGCGTGACCGTCAGCGCGAGACCCGGTACCGGTATGCCTGGGCGCCGGTCAATCGCAACGATCCCTGCTGGATCTGTCAGTGGGGAACGCTGACCGGCATCCGGGGGATCAAGCCGGCCACCAATATCGAGGTGCTTCCGAGCATTGTGGGGCATCAGTCCGGCGCCCTGCGCGTCCAGCCGACCGCTCCGCAGTTCGATTTCTCAAATGAGAACCCCGACGCCGAATTTTCGGCCGCGCTTCGGGTTTCGCCGACCAGCAGTTCAACCGCCGAGGTGACGGTCAACCCGGATTTCAGCCAGGTGGAGTCCGATCCGGGGCAGGTCGATGTCAATACCACGTTTGCGCTGTTCTTTCAGGAACGGCGCCCCTTCTTTCAGGAGGGGAACGAGCTGTATCAGACGCCGATTACGGCCGTATATACGCGGAGCATCAATGATCCGATTGTTGCGGCCAAATTCACCGGTCGTTTCGGCCGCACCAGTGTCGCCTACTCGATTGCCCGTGATGATCACTCGCCGTTTTTGCTCCCGTCGTTCGGCGGAAGCGCTACATTCCTTGCGGGCAAAAGCACGGTCAATCTGTTTCGCGCACAGACCGCGCTCGGCAACGGATCCTCGATCGGACTTATCGGCACCGACCGCCGCCTCGACGGGGGCGGATCGGGAACGGTGATCGGCGGCGATGGCTCCCTGCGCTTTCTAAAGAACTGGCAGTTCAGATTCCAGACCCTTCTGAGTCACACGGCCGAGTCAAGCGATTCGCTTCTGACGGACAGCATGGGGCTTGAAGGAGTCACGTTCGACCGGGGCCGGCACACGATGGTATTCGACGGCGAATCATATAGCGGCCATGCCTCAAGCGTGCGACTGAGTCGCAGTAGCAGGCGGTGGGACCTTGAGGCGTCGTACCAGAGCTTCCGGCCGACGTTCCGGGCCGACAACGGCTTTGTATTCAAGAACGACTTCCAGCAGTGGAATTTCTGGTCCGGGTTGACGTTTCGACAGGCCAAGGGACTGATCCTGAACTTCAGCCCTCAATTTTCGGTCGGCGGCGTACTCAAGGCCGACAAGTCGCCGTTTGACTGGTCGCTTGATGAACTTCTGGACAGCTGGATCAATCCGCACATCTATATCAACGCCATCCGACAGACCGACATCAACCTGGACTATGTGTACAGTCGCGAGGTGTTCCGGGGAAAGGAATTTGCCGGCATCAGCCGCGGGCAAATGAATTGGAATACCCGTGTCTCCTCGGCGTTAAGTGTGGGCTGGTTTGTGTCGTACGGCCGCGTCATCGCCCGTAATCTTGATGACCCGCA
>JACRAV010000277.1 GCA_016213305.1 Candidatus Zixiibacteriota bacterium
CTGCCCACCCGAGATTGCTGTAGGGTATTTCAATCCACCGCGACGTGAAGTTCGGATTAAGCTCCACCCCGGTATTCGAATAATACAAATATCCCGCCACACCCAGAACCACCAACAGAGATGCCGCAATGATCATATTGCGCCGCCGCCGCAATCTCCTCTTTCCACCGCTTACCGTCACTATCCCCTGCCGCGACGTGTCCTTCTTCAGCCGCTTTAGGTCAATAAGCATGTCCTCGGCCGTCTTGTACCGGTCGGCAGGGTCTTTCTCCAGCGCTCTCCGAATGATATGCACCAGCTCCGGCGACACATCCGGCACCGCCGACTGCACCGGCTCCGGTTCATTGTTCACCACCGAAAGAAGTATTGATGCCTCATTCTCCCCCTGAAACGGCGCTTTTCCCGTCACCATCTCGTACAACACCACGCCGAACGACCAGAGATCGCTCCGCTGATCAGTCTTCTCCCCTCTCGCCTGCTCCGGCGACATATATGAGGCGGTGCCTAATGTTGAACCGGTCTTGGTCAGCTGATCGCTCCCCCGAACCGCCGCCAGACCAAAATCGAGAATCTTGCAGTGACCCTTGCCGTCACAACTGATATTCGAGGGCTTGATATCCCGATGGATGATCCCCCGTGCGTGCGCCTCCTGAAGCCCCTCGCACAACTGGATAGCAATATCAATGATCTGTGATAACGGCATTCCCTTTCGCTTGATCAGGTCACGCAGGGACTTCCCGTCAATGTGCTCCATCGCAAAGAACGGCCGACCGCTAAACTCGCTGACCTCGTAGATCGTGACGATATTCGGGTGATTGAGCTTCGCCGCCGCCTGCGCCTCGCGGGTGAAGCGGCTTCGACGGTCCGCATCCTGACAGGCATGAACCGGCAAAAACTTGAGCGCAACTCTCCGGTTGAGTTTCGTATCCTCCGCCAGATACACCTCACCCATCCCGCCCGCGCCGATCTTCTCGACTATCCGGTAGTGCGACACCATCGTGTCCTTGTTTAGGGGCACAAAAGTTCTGGTCTTGTCGTCTTCAGAGAGCATACTTCTTCACCATCTCCTGATAACGCGGAAGTTTGCGAAGCGGGTCGAGATAGCCGATCAGTTTGAAATCATTCGCGGTAAAACCGGTTCGCTGAGAAAGCAACGTCTCAAGTTCGTCGAGCGCCTTGTCGTACTCGCCACACTTTATATAGATGTCGGCCATGACCATGACCTGTTGTGGGCCTCACCAATGGCATTTGGCGATCGACAACAACTCCTTTCCGCGAATCCCCGCTTCTATCGCCTCGTTGCAGAATCCCTGCTCGGCAAGTATCAGCCCAAGGAGCGACTCACCATGCGGATCATCCGGATAGGTGCTGAGATGTTTCTTGAGTTCTATCCTGGCCGTATCCAGAAGCGCCTTTGCAACCACGGCATTCCCTGCCGCACGGTACGCTCCGGCCAGAGTAGTGAAAGCATAGTATTCATCGGCGTTGATTCTCGGACGTACGTAAGCGCGAAACTTGTCGGCAAATGAATCAATCTGCAAGTTGAGACCTGCAAACATGGAGTCCGGAGATAAACCGAAGGGCATCCAATCCCACTGCATAGGGATGGTGATAACGTCCGATGAATCTACGCCGTTGGTCAGAGCTTCCCTGATCACTTCTCGGATCTTGCCCCAGTCTCCATATCTCGAGGAGAAGCTGTTTATCTTTACCATGTAGTGGTAAGCCACCTTGGGTTCGAGAGCAATGGCTCGGTTGATGGACTGCTCTGCTTCATGGAATTGTTGTTGAAATCCCAGAAAGCTGGCACGAGTAGCGTGAACAGCCGCATTCAACGGATCAAGCTCTGCGGCCCGGCTATAATTGTCGGCGGCTTCATCGAGTCTCCCTTGACGCCATTGGACAAGGGCGATGCCGGTCAGCAATTCGGCATCCCCCTTGAGTTCCGAAAACGCCCGGTCAAACTCGCTCAGAGCTTTGTCATAGTCGGTTTCGACCAGATTATAGTAGATGCCGGCCGCCATGTGGCCGTACGACAGGTTCGGTTCCAATTGCAACGCCTTCTCAAACGATTCTCTAGCGATCTTTGCGCCCATATCCGAAGAAGATCCAAGCGCCGCCAGGGCTGAATAGGCACAAGACCTGCCCGCCCACGCAAGAGCGAATGAGGAATCAAGAGTTACGGCACTGTCAAAGCTTGCCACGGCATCGCCCCCGGCGCCCCGAAGACTGCTGATGCCCTTCAAATAGTACTCATAAGCTTTCGCGTTGGTCGTGGGACGGACTGCCAGATTTCTGCGTTCCGTCTCAAGAAGTGTCACATCAAGCTGGTTGACAATCTTGGTCGCAATATCCTCCTGCACCGCAAACACTTCCATCAACGCGCGCTCATAGATATCCGTCCACATGTGACGGTCATCAGACACTCGGATAAGTTGGGGTGTTATCCGAACTCTTGCCTGACCACCCTCTTTGGCCCAGCGAACAGTCCCTTCCAGGATATAGCTGACGCCGAGTTCCTTGCCGATCTGGCCGATACTCTTCTTTGACCCCTTGAACTGCAAAACGCTCGTACGGGAAATCACTCCCAATCCAGCGATTCCGGCCAGCCGCGAAGTGATCTCCTCGGTCATGCCGTCGGCAAAGTATTCGTCATCCGGACTGCCTAAATTTTCGAAAGGCAAAACGGCTATCATGGGTGTCGAATTAGCGACGGGCATGCTCGGTTTCTGTAATTTGAAGAAGATCACCGCAGAGACCGCCAACACAGCGACCATGACCGCTCCGACAACCAAGCTCACTCGGGATCGGGTCGGCTTTTGAGGCACTCCACCCCCGGCAAACTGCGAGACCTGGGCAAGCCGCCTGAGGTCTGTGGCTATGTCGTCGGCATGTTGATGCCGCGTTTCAACCTTCTTATCCAGCGCCTTGTCAACAATGGTTTGTAGCTCAGGAGGCACTTCCCGTCTGAAACGAGCCAGGACTTCCGGCGTTGCATCCGTGATAGCGTGGAGAGTCGCCGCCTCAGAATCGGCTTTGAACGGTGCATGACCGGTAATCATCTCATACAACACCACGCCGAAGGAGAACAGGTCCGTGCGATGATCCACTTTGTCGCCCCGGACTTGCTCCGGCGACATATAACCGACCGTCCCCAGCGTTGAACCCGTCTTGGTCAGGTGGTCCGATCCCATCACTGACGCCAGACCAAAATCGACAATGCGGGCACGACCGTGCGAATCCACGAGAATGTTCGAGGGCTTGATGTCCCGGTGCGTGATCCCCCTGTCATGGGCCGCCTGCAATCCTTCGCACACCTGGATACCGATTTCCAGTACGCGATCCAGAGGGAGCGCCCTTCTCGACAGAACTTCTTTGAGCGTCTGACCCTCCACGTGTTGCATGGAGAAGAACGGCCGCCCCTGAAATTCGCCGACTTCGAAGACCGATACAACATTGGGATGATCGAGCTTGGCCGAGGCCTGAGCTTCGCGCGTGAAACGGGCACGACACTCTGGGTCCTGACACAGATGCAACGGTAAGAACTTCAATGCCACTCTGCGGTCAAGCTTCGTATCCTCCGCCAGATACACCTCGCCCATACCCCCGGCGCCGATCTTCTCGACTATCCGGTAGTGCGACACCATCGTGTCATTAGTCAAGGGAACAAAGGTCCGGGTCTTGTCGTCGTCTGGTTGCGTCACTTTACCCCTTCGGTTTCAGGAATTCAATGAACGGCGGATATCCCCACAGTGACTCAAAATTCAGATCCGAGTGTATGTCGGTGCTGAACGCCTTTCCCTGCAGAAAACTCTCCTTGAGCAGGGTGATTGCCTGCTCCTTGTCTCCGAGGATCGCGGCAATACAGGCCCGTGCATATGCCGGTTCTCCGTAAAGATACGGTACCTTGAGTTTCCGGAGCCATTCCGAGACCTCTGTCGCCCGGGCTCTGTCCCCCTGACGAGCCGCAATGAAGCCGAGTCTGGCGACATAATCCCGACCCTTCGCCGAATCCCGGGGGAACTCCCTGGCCAGTTCCTCATAGACAACCCTGGCCTTGTCCCATCGGCGAGAGCAATAGAGCGCGTACGCATAACCTTCCTTCATCTCCTTGATGATCGTCTCCGGCGGCTGAGCTTCGAACCATCGGACCGCTTCCTCAAGAAGCTTCATCGCCTCATCTTCGTGGCCGTGGGCGCGTAGCTCAATGGCCGCGGTTCGCATGGAGCCGGCCGGGGTTGCCGGGGCCGTCAGCGAAACGTCACCGGGCAGAGCCGGCCGACGTTCGATGAGTTCGCGCAACTCGCCCATTTTGCCCAGTGCGGCGAGTGCCGTCAGTTCGGCGTTGTACATTTCGACCCCTGCCGGAAAACGCCGACGCCCTTCCCGAATGGTCGCGAATTCCTCCTTATGCTCGCCCAGCAGGTGATAGGCCTGGGCAAAGTAAATCCAGTACGGCTCCCAGGCCCCCTCTCTGTCCAACTTCTTGAAGGCCTCGACCGCTTCGTGCGGGCGATTAACGTTCAGGGCGCATGTCCCCACCATATACCAGTTGGCCTCCAGAGGTCGTTGCTTGTCCTGCGGTCTGTACAGCTCAAGTTCGCCCATCCGATCTCCCGCCATCTGCGCCTTCATGCGGTCCAGATCGAGTTTCTGCGCCGAATTGAGTGAAGCCCGCCGGCCATCGAGAATGGTCAGAACCGACTCGGCCTCGGCATTCCGGCCAAGATTTCCATATGCATAAAACAGGTTGAGCCAGGGGGAATTCATGCCCGTATCTATGGCCGCCGCGCGCCTGAAATGCGTGATGGCGGCGGCATAGTCAAGATCTTCCGCGAAACTCTTCCGACCCTGCTTATATTCGAGCACCGCCTCGTACAACGGCGCCCGGTACACAATTCCCCCGATTTCAAACGCCCCCATCACGCGCTGGCGCACTTCCTCGACACCATCCAATACCTTCGAGACCGGCACATATATCGGCTTGACCGAGGCCAGCAACGTTTCGGTGGAATCATTCACCTCCCCCTGAAATTGAATGGTGTCGCCGCTCTTGTAATAGACGCCGGTCACCACTCGATTGGCGCCGGTGGCTCTGGCGATGGCACGAATACTCCTGATGGTGTCGACCACCAACGATGCTTCCGGTCGAATGACCTCAATCTTTTCAATGAGCATTATTCCCTGGGCTGTCCGACTTCCCACCATCTTGCCGATCGGGTCAAGCGAAGGATCGCCGGTCTCGTTCTTGAACGGAACCACCACCACTCGCCTGATCCCCCCGGTGGCGCCGGGTTTTTCCGGAGTCATCACCAATTGCCAGGGTTTGAAGACGACCACAGCCGCGATCGCCACCAGCCCAACAATCGCCGGCACGACAATCCGTCGCTTCCACCGGGCGGGGATCGGCGCCGGAGCGAGGGTCGCAATCAGCCGTTTCAGATCGGCCGACATTTCATCGGCGTGCTGATACCGGGTTGCGACATTCTTGTCAAGCGCCTTGTCTATGATGGTCTGCAGTTCGGCCGGACTTTCTCTCCGGAAACGGGCCAAAAGCTCCGGCGTGCTGTCGGTGATCGCATGCAAAGTCGCGGCCTCTGAATCCGCCTTGAACGGTGAGTGGCCGGTGATCATCTCGTACAGAACTACACCAAAGGAAAACAGGTCGGTCCGGTGATCCAGTTTATCTCCCCGCACCTGTTCGGGAGACATGTACCCGACCGTCCCCAGCGTTGAACCTGTCTTGGTCAGGTGATCGGCCCCCACCACGGACGCCAGACCAAAATCAACAATCCTTGGCCGGCCGTGCGTGTCAATCAGGATATTCGAGGGCTTGATATCCCGGTGCGTTACCCCTTGTGTGTGGGCCGTCTGGAGACCATCGCATATCTGAATACCTAACTCGATGACACGATCCAGGGGGACCGTCTTCCCGGACAGAAACTCCCTGAGCGATTGCCCCTCGACCAGTTGCATGGAGAAAAACGGCCGCCCGTTAAACTCACTGACTTCATGGACAGCGACAATGTTCGGATGATCCAGCTTGGCCGCCGCCTGCGCCTCACGTGTGAAGCGGGCGCGACGGTCGGCGTCCTGACAGGCATGGGAAGGGAGGAATTTGAGCGCGACTTTCCGGTTGAGCTTGGTGTCTTCGGCCAGATACACCTCGCCCATCCCACCGGCGCCGATCTTCTCGACGATCCGGTAATGCGACACCACCGTACCGTTTGTTAGCGGCACAAAGGTTCTGGTCTTGTCGTCGTCTGGTTGCGTCACCTCACCCCTTCGGCTTCAAGAATTCAATGAACGGCGGGTAGTCCCAGAGCGACTCAAGATTGAAATCTCTGTGCAATTCGATGCCGTATTGCGCTCCCTGCAGAAAACACTCCTTAAGCAAAGCAACTGCTTGTGCTTTGTCACCGAGAATTGCGGCGATACAAGCTCTCTGGTACGTTAAGCCTCCATACTGATATGGTTCTTTGATGCTCTTGAGCCATTCCGATACTTCCATGGCCTTAACCTTGTCGCCCTGTCGTGCCGCTATAAGGCCAACCATGTATCCGTGTCCTCGACCGCCCGCCGAATCCCTCGGAACCTTCTGCGCTAACTCTTCATATATGACCTTGGCCTTGTCCCAACGGCGGGCACAGTACAGCGTCAATGCGTAGGCCGCTCTGAGGCCTTTCTGCTTTTCGGGCGGTTGGTTCTCATACCACCGGACGGCCTCGTCAAGCAATTTCATCGCCTCCTCTTCGTGGCCATGGGCGCGCATTTCTATGGCCGCGTTTCTCATCGATCCGGCGGGGGTAGCGGCCCCCGACACGAAGGCCTTGTGGTCCGAGAAATTCGTGGCAAATGCTTTCGCCTCCGCCAGATTCCCCATAGCCGCAAGCGCTCCGAGTTCAGCAGTGAAAAATCCACTCCCATCAGGGAAACGGCGACGCCCTTCGCGCACTATTTCCAACTCCTTATCATGCTCACCTAACAGATGATGTGCCTGTAACAAAGAGGTCCAAAAAGGCGCCCAGGTGTTTTCGCGATCGACCTTCTTGAAGGCCTCTATCGCCTCACCTGGGCGATTGACTCTCACCGCGAGATATCCAATCATAAACCAATTTGCATTTTGTGGGGATTCCTGGCTCTGCCTCCGATACAATTCAA
>JACRAV010000281.1 GCA_016213305.1 Candidatus Zixiibacteriota bacterium
ATCGTCTGGCTCGACCCCACGCGCTCAAACTCCCGTTCCTGAATCACCCGGAGAAGTTTCGACTGCAGATTGAGCGGCATTTCGGAGATTTCGTCAAGCAGAAGCGTACCGGTGTCGGCCAGCTCGAACCGTCCGCGATTGGTCTTCTTGGCGTCGGTGAACGCCCCCTTTTCATACCCGAACAGCTCGGCTTCCACCAGCGTCTCCGGTATCGCGGCGCAATTCAATTTTACGAACGGCCCTTTGCGGCGCGCCGAGGTCGTATGGATGGCCCGGGCAACCATCTCCTTGCCGGTGCCCGATGGCCCGGTCAGCATGATGGTGGAGCGGGCGTCGGCGATCGAGGAAATCAAATCAAACACATCGCGCATGATTCTCGATTTGCCGATCATGTTCTGAAACTTGACCGAGAGATCATGCTTCAGTTGTTCGTTTTCCTGCCGCAGGTCGAGAATCTCGGTGACCCGCTCCAGAATATGTTCGACCGTTTCCGGCAGAACCGGCTTCAGCAGGAAATCGTACGCTCCTTTTTTTACCGCCTTGACTGCCGTTTCCACCGTCCCGTAGGCGGTCATGATCACCACGACCGTCGCCGGGGCGATCTTGCGCACCTGCTCCAGCACGGCGATACCGTCCATTTCGGCCATCTTCAGGTCGGTCAGCACGATATCGGCCGGATTGTCCTGAAACCGGGCGACCGCGTCCTCACCCGACATGGTGGTCACGCATTCGTACCCGGCGCGTTTTACCGTCTCTTCGAGAAGTTCGTTGACCAGCGGGTCGTCCTCGACAATCATCACTTTATACTTCATCGACTACTCTCCCTGTTCGCCATTCTCTCACCGCATCCGTGCGGGTGGCGGCGTCTATTTTCACCGGCAAGAGCACCGTGAAGCGTGCTCCCCGATCAGGATTATTCGAAGCCAGAATCTCTCCCCCATGCGCCTTGACAATCTTCCACGCCATCGCCAGTCCCAGGCCGGTGCCGCCGTTCTTGGTCGTGAAAAACGGCGCGAACACCCGGCCAATCGAGGCCGGATCAATGCCCGGGCCGGTGTCCGAAATGACCGTCTCGATCACCGTCTCATCGAGGCCCAGCATCAGCTTGTCGCCGTACTGCCGGGTGGCGCGCTGGCGCAGCAGACGAGTACACTGCACAGAAATGCCGCCCCGACCACCGCAGGCGTCAACCGCGTTCGACAGTATATTGGTGATCACCTGCCGGAACAGACCCGGATCGAGCGACACGATCATCTCAAGCGGTGTGGCGCGTACCGACGGCACAAACTCTATCTCCATGCCGGCAACTCGAACGCCATTCTCCTGCCGGAAAAGATCACACACCGAACCAAGAAACCGGTCATATAATATGTCTTCCCGATTAAGTTCCTCCGTCCGGGTGTAATTCAGCAGGGTCGTCACAATGCCGTTTAGAGTCTCCACTCCCCGGACAATCTTTGCCACCAGCTTCTGGCAGGGATCGGCAGGGGCCAGATCGCGCTGTAACAGCACCGCAAATCCACCAATCCCGGCCAGCGGATTGCGGACCTCATGCGCGATCGTCGCCGCCATTTCGCCCAGCGCGGCCAGCGTGTTCAGACGGGCTATTTCCTGCTCCAGCTTTTTGATCTTGGTGATGTCGTGGCAGACTTCCACCGCCCCTATCGGCGTTCTGTCCTTGTCGCGAAGAATCTCGGTGGACACCGACAGATGAAGGCGCGTGCCGTCATCGAGCGTCAACCGCTTTTCCACGGCGTCAACCGTCATACCCGTTTCAAATGCCCGCACGGCGTTTGCCTCGAGCGGCTCCCCAGTCGGTATCACCTGATGGTACGGTCTTCCCATCGGCTCGCTGACCGGAATCCCGAATATGACCGAGGCGGCCGGGTTGAAATGAGTGATAATTCCGTTGCGATCCACCGCAATCACCGCGGCCGAGAGCGAACTGAGGATGGACCGCATGAACTCATTGGCGACCAGATTGTGCTCGGTCATTTCGATCAGCCGTCGGTTCGATTCGGCCAGCGTCTGATTGAGTGTGGAGAACTCTTCTTTGAGTTCGAGATATTGCCTCTGCAGGGAGTTAACTATCCGATTAAACGAGGCGTATGACTCGGCGAATTGAGTCACATCGGTTTCGGCGGCTAAGCCACCTGCGTCTGTGTATCCGTTCGGATCTGCCATTCCTGACCGGCTCTTCTCCAAGGACAAGAGCGTACGGCCGGACGGCCTCTGATTCAACAAAAACTTTGCGGCAGCGGAGGTTAGCTGGGCCTGACCCTATGAGGCCGAGACCCGCTCGTTCAGCTTTTCGTCGAGCGTCTTGAACAACTGGTGGACGTTGAATGGTTTGATGATATAATCGGCGACCTTCTGTCGAAGGGCCGCGACCGCGGTGTCAACCGAGGGGTATCCGGTCATCATCACCACCGGCATGGTCGGGTAGGCGTCGCGAATGTGGGCGGCCAGCGACAGGCCGTCCATTTCCGGCATCTTGATATCGGTCAACACCAGATCGATCCGCCGGTTCTTAAGGATCTCGAGCGCTTTCTCGCCGTTTTCGGCTACCGCGATCGACCACCCCTGCCCGCTGAAATAGTCATACAGCAGGTCCCGGATGAGCAATTCATCATCCACAACCAGTAACGATGGCTGGCTCTTACCCACTCGATTCCCCTTGTCAACTCTGATGCTTCAAATCACGCCCCCGCCCATGGAGTGGCCTCTATCGGACCGACGCCACGTGGTAGGACGAAATTGCTTCTTCCTCAGTGGAGAAGATCTCAAAAATGTGCGAAAGCTGGGTGATCTCAAAAATCTCTTCCACGTAACTGGCCAGGTTGGAAAGGGTGAACCGCCCCTTCGCCAGGCGCACTTCCTTCATGATCGAGACCAACGCTCCCAGACCGGAGCTGTTGATGAAATCCACCTGCGCCAGATTCAGGTGAATCATGGTGTTTCCCTTTTTCAACTGACTCTTGACCTGTTCCTTGAGCGTCGTGCCGCTGGCCAGATCGAGTCGCCCGCTCAGGGTCAATACGGTCGCCCCGCCCTTGTCTTTCACCGTAATTTCCATTGTGTCCTCCGCCTTCCTGCTATTGCACTCTTTTTTTCTCGTGTCGTCTCGGGACCCTAAGCCGGACAGTCAGCCCGCCATCGGCGTCCTCCATAAACTCAACCGAGGCGCAGTACCTTTCCATAAAATCCACCCCGCGCCCGGACTCGGCCAGGAGTTCAGGTCTGGGACGCGTACGAACCGCCTCCAGCCCTCCCCGGCCCTGATCAATTATATCGGCAGATATCTCCAGATCATTGACTGTCAGACGAACCGTGACCAACTTCGTCTCGTCCAGTTTGTTACCATGCACCAGCGCATTGGTGAAGGCCTCTGAAAGACTGAGGGTTAGGTAATGAAACTGGTGCTGTTCCAGGCCGAGCGGCTCAAGAAACAGGGCCAAGTCATCCAGAAACCGGTCACCCGATTCTTTCACCGACGGGTATGTCCATGTCACTGTGCCGGCCATTACAGCACCCTCACCTGTACAACAGTGAAATCGTCGTGAGACTCATCAGCCGCGCCGACCGTGAACTTGTCAACCCAGGTCTTCACCTGCGTGCAAAACTCGCCCGGCTGCAACCCTATTTCGCGCCGGAATACCTCCTCGGCCCTGGCGCGTCCGAACAGGTTTCCCGCCTGGTCGGCCGCCTCTGTCAAGCCGTCGGTGTACAGAAAAAGTCGGTCGCCGCTCGCCAGCGTTCGCTCACCCACCTTGAACGCGAAACCGGGGAACTGGCCGACAATCGGTCCACCCTCGGAAAGCGTCTCTATCGTCTTTGTCTCGTGCCGCCAGAGCAGACCGGGAAGGTGCCCGGCGTTACAGTAGGAAATCGTCCGGCTGTCCAGATCGAACCGCGCAAAAAACAGCGTGACAAACATTTCGCGCGCCTTGATGATTCCCGACACCAGCAGGTCGTTCAATTTAGCCGCCAGTTCGTTTACCTGAATCTCCGGGGAGGTCTCCAGAATGGATTTGATAATCCCGGACGAAGCCGACATAACCAGCGCCGCCGGCACTCCTTTGTTGGAAACGTCGCCGATGACGACGTAGAATCGCGCCTCGTCGATTTTCACTATGTCATAAAAATCGCCGCCCACTTCGCGGGCCGGAAAGTACACCGCGCCGATCTCGACCCCGGGGATATTCGCGATATTTCCCGGAAGAATCGTTTCCTGAATCTGCCGGGCGATGAGCATTTCCTGCTCCATGGCCTGACGCGTTAATTTGTCCCGTACCAGATTGGAATTCTCGATCGCCACCGCGACGAAATTCAGAAGCACCCCCAGCGCCTCCTTGTCCCTTTCGGTGAATGGCCCGCCGCCGACTTTGTTTACAATAACCATCACGCCCAGACAGGCGGCCGTCACTTTGATCGGCAGGCAGAGCACCGAATTGATACGCACGCCGTTCGATCCGACAACTTCCAGGTCGGTGAGGATGGCCCCTTCCCGCTCCTGATAGCAGTAACTGGCCAGGTCTCGCCCGTCGTCGATTTTGATCGCCCGTATCAGCTCATCCGAGATTCCCCAAGACACGCGCGCATCCAGCCGATCGCGGTCGGCCAGATAGATGATCCCCACCTCGCCGTCCACCAGCCGGATCGCCATGTCCATCACCACCGACAGCACCGACTCGATCTCTTGAATCGACGTGATGACCGCACCCATCGTCGCCAGATCGTGAAGCTGGGCGCGCTGGACAGCAAGACTGGCTTCGAGTTGTTCGA
>JACRAV010000280.1 GCA_016213305.1 Candidatus Zixiibacteriota bacterium
ACATACACCAGTTCATGCGAAAACACGAAACTGATAAGAGCTATAGGGAGCGCGATAAACAACCCGCCGACAATCCCGCGGCGGTATATATCGCCGAATCGATCAAGCTCGAGCCGGCGGCCGGTTTCCGCAAACAACGGAAACAGCACCGAGGCAATCGCCAGACCGATGACCGAATCGGGAAGCTGGGTGATAATCTGGCTGTAATTGAGCGCCGACACAATCCCCTCGCCGAACGGCAGGGCGACATACCGGTCGATCAGAAAGTACGAGCGGTTCACCAGTTCAATGATGACCAGAATCCCGGCCGAGGCCAACAACGTTTTGGTGGCCGCCGAATAGATCGACCATCGGAATCCGGCGAACGGGCGATACTTCAGGACCCGCAGGAGCAGGTAGATATTCTGTAAGAGCATCCCGCCGAGCATGCCGTACGCCACCGCCCCCACGCCGAGCGTTGAGGCGAAGGTGAGAATCGTGACGATCACGACAAAGTTCTCGACCACCGGCCCGGCCGCCGTGTAGGCGAACACCCGATGCGTGTTGAGGACCGCCCGAAGAAAAGCGTCGATCACCCCCAACAGAACCATCGCGGCCAATAGACGACTGTAAAACGTGACCGTCAACAATTCCGGTCCGTTCAAATCGCGCACCCAGACCTGGACCAGATACGGCCCGGCAAAGCCGAGGATCGCGGTCGCGGCCAGACTGATCACCACCAGATGATTGACCAGCGGCCAGACCGCCCGCCAGTCGAGCGTTGCCGCATCGTCAGCGCTTACCTTCTTCAAATGCCGCGTGAAGAACGGCACCAGCAGATAGTACGATGCAAAATTGATGACGCTGTAGGCCAGCGCCGGAAACATCAGCGCAATCAGGTATAGATCAAACTCGTGTGACGTTCCGAACCGTGAGGCCACCACCAGTTCGCGGCCCAGTCCCAGCAGACGCGCGATGAGAATCACCGCCGACATTCCCAGAATGGCGCGGATTCGGTCGGCCAGCACAAACATCGGTTTCCCTCCCTGACGGGGCGTCAGGCGACGATCCGTTTCAGCACGGCGATGACTTCGTTCTGTTCATCGGCCGTCATCTCCGGATAAATAGGAATCGAAAACACTTCATCGGCCGCCTGCGACGACAACGGGAAATCCCCCGGCTTGTACCCCAGGTCGGCGAAACAGTCCTGCTTGTGGAATGGCAAGGGGTAGTAGATCATCATCCCGATGCCCGCCTTCTGCAGGGCCGCTTCGATTTCCTTGCGGCGCGGCGAGGCCAGCGTGTACTGATTGAATATGTGAAATGTTGAATAGTCTTTAATCACCGGCAGACGCAGACCCTTGATTCCGGCCAGCTCCCGATTGTAGATTTTGGCGTGAGCCAGGCGCTGTTCCGACCATTTGCGAAGGTACGGCAGTTTGACCAACAGGATCGCCGCCTGGATCGAATCCAGCCGCGAGTTGTACCCCACCGTGCGATGAAAGTATTTCGGGTTTTCGCCGTGCGCCCTGAGCGATTTGCAGGTCTTGTAGTCTTCTTCGGTCTTGCACAGGATCATCCCGGCATCGCCTCCCGCGCCCAGATTCTTGGTCGGATAAAACGACAGACAGCCGAAATCCCCCATCGAACAGGCCGGTCTTCCTTTGTATTCCGCCCCGACCGCCTGAGCCGCATCCTCGATCACCTTCAGTCCGTGTTTGCGGGCGATCTCAAGAATCGGGTCCATATCGGCCAGCTGGCCGAACAGATGCACCGGCATGATGACTTTCGTCTTCGGCGTGATCGCCTTCTCGATAAGTTTCGGATCGATATTGTACGTATCGGGGTCGATATCGACAAACACCGGTCGCGCGCCCAGTCGCGAGACCACCCCGGCCGAGGCAAAGAACGAAAAATTGCTGGTGATGACTTCATCACCCGGCCCGACGCCGCAGGCGCGAAGCGCGATCAGAAGCGCATCGGTGCCCGACGCCACCCCGATTGCGTGCGGAACCCCGCACACTTTGGCCATCGCCTCTTCAAGCTGGCCGACTTCGGGACCCAGAATAAACCGGCCGTGACCCAACACGTTCAACACCGCCTTATCCATGTCGTTTTTCAGATAGGCGTACTGCCGGCTCATATCCAAAAGCGGAACTGCCATACTCTCTCCTGTTGCTTACTCTTTCCAGCCCTGGTTTTCCAGAAGCTGTTCTGAAGGTACATCGCGGAATACTTTCGCCGGCACTCCGGCGACAATCTTTTTGGCGGGGGTGTCCTTGGTCACCAGCGCTCCGGCCGCCACCAGGGTGTCCTGGGCAATGGTGATGCCGGGCAGAACGGTGGCATGCACGCCCACGCGCGCTCCCTTGCGGATCGTCGCCCCCTTGAAATGTTTGAAACGCTCCTCCGTGCGACCGATAAAATTGTCGTTCGAGGTCGCCACGCAGGGGGCCACGAACACCCGGTCCTCGACCTCGGAATAGGCGGTGATATACACATTCGTCTCAAGCTTCACATATTTCCCAATCTTGCAGAAGTTCTCCACCGCCACGCCTCGTCCGACAATGGTAAAGTCACCGATCGAGACATTTTCCCGGACTGTGGACAGATCAGCTATCAACACTTTGGTCCCGATCGTGCAACCACGGTAAATCACCACGTGCGTGCCGATAATGCAGTTCGGCCCGATCACCGCGCCGGGCAGGTCCTGCTCTTTGGTGACGGCGGAATTGGCGGCGCGCATCGGCCGCTTGCCGATCACTGCGCCGTCGTCGATGCGCACATTGTCGCCGATGCTGGTGCCGTCGTGGATCACCACATGATGGCCGATCTCGCACCCGGCTCCGATGGTGACATTATCACCGACAAGGCAGTAAGTTCCGTACTTCGTGCCGGAGCCGATCTTCGCCGATGATGATATGAGTGTGCCGGTCATATTGTATGTCCTTTATATGCCAAATGGATGTTTACAGATCCTGACGAGTTTTGCGCATGCCGGGAAGCCATCCCAGAAACGCGTCGATAAACCGCATCACGCGACGATAATCCTCCGCCGAAGATTCTTC
>JACRAV010000284.1 GCA_016213305.1 Candidatus Zixiibacteriota bacterium
ACCCACCTGCTGTCGTTGGCCGATGCCCGGGCCGGAAAGATTCCTCTGCGGTGGACCGAATACACGCCGGTCAAACCGGCCATGCTCGGCACGAAGATTTTCGACGATTATCCGCTCGGCGAGCTGGTGTCCTATATCGACTGGACGCCGTTCTTCATGGCCTGGGAGTTGCCCGGCCGGTATCCGGAGATTTTGACCTACAAGCATCTGGGCGATCAGGCGAAGAAGCTGTTTGAGGATGCTAACACTCTGCTTGATCGAATCGTGAAAGACGGTTTGCTACATGCCCGCGCGGTGTTTGGCATATTCCGGGCGAATACAGTCGGAGATGATATTGAACTATTTTCGGATGATTCGCGAAAGACTGTCATGGCCACGCTTCGCCATCTCCGTCAGCAGAAAGAGAAACTTCCCGGCAAGAGCAGTGCCTGCCTGTCGGATTTTGTCGCCCCGAAGGAGTCGGGAGTGGCGGACTATATGGGTGCATTTGCGGTGACGGCGGGATTCGGATTGGATGAATTCGCCGCAGAGTGCCAGAAGCGGCACGACGATTACACGTCGATCATGGCCAAAGCGCTGGCCGACCGTCTGGCCGAAGCGCTGGCCGAACGGATGCATGAGCGGGTGCGCAAAGAGTTCTGGGGATATGCCGACAAAGAGCGCATGGGGAAGGACGCGTTACTCAAGGAAGAATATGCGGGCATACGCCCGGCTCCGGGGTATCCGGCCTGTCCGGATCACACCGAAAAGGGAACGCTGTGGCGTCTGCTCGACGTGGAAAAATCAATCGGACTGCGGCTGACGGAGAGTTTCGCGATGACCCCGACGGCGGCGGTGAGCGGCTGGTATTTCGCGCATCCGGAATCGTATTATTTCGGGGTTGGCAAGATTGGGCGGGACCAGGTTGAAGACTATGCCCGGCGCAAGGGAATGACGGTGGCCGAGGTGGAGCGCTGGCTGGCGCCCAACCTTCATTATGAACCGAAAACACAAGGATTGGTGACAGGCGATGTACGTTACCGAACATCTGGCACGAGCCAGAACTCCGCTGTTCAGCTTTGAGATTATCCCGCCCCAGCGGGGGAAACGGGCGCAGGACATTCTTGATATCGTCGAACAGGTGCTTCCCTACAAGCCGCCGTTCATCGACGTGACCAGTCATCCCGCCGAAGCGTATTATGAGGAGCAAACCGACGGCACGTTTTCCCGCCGGATACGCAGGAAACGGCCGGGGACGATCAGCATCTGCGGAATCATTCAGAATAGGTACGGTATCGACACGGTCCCGCACATCTTGTGCCGGGGGTTCACGCGCGAAGAGTCCGAGGATGTGATGATCGAGCTGAACTTCCTCGGCATTCACAATGTGCTGGCGATTCGGGGGGATGAGCCGAACTATCACCGGCCGATCGAGACGCATCACACCGTCAATGTCTATGCGGGCGAGCTGGTGGAGCAGTTGGCCGATCTGAAGCGTGGGAAATACCTCGAAGAACTGGTGGATTCGTCGCCGATGTCCATCTGCATCGGCGTGGGCGGGTATCCGGAGAAGCATTTCGAGTCGCCCAACACCAAAATGGATATCAGTTTTCTCAAGGCCAAGGTGCAGGCGGGGGCGGATTATGTGGTTACGCAGATGTGTTTCGACAATCAGTATTTCTTCCGATTTGTCGAGGAGTGCCGCAAGGCGGGGATCGAGGTGCCGATTATACCGGGACTCAAGATCATCAATTCGGTGTCGCAGTTGACCAATATTCCGCGCAATTTTCATGTTTCAATACCCGAACCGCTGGTGGATGAGATCATGGCCAATCCCGAACATGTCAAGGAGATCGGTATTCGGTGGGCGACCACGCAAGCCAGGGAGCTGTTGAACGGCGGCGTGAAGTGCATCCACTTCTATATTCTGAGCGATGCCAACGCGGTCACCAAAGTGATTGATTCTTTGTAGGCGGACGGGGACGTCCGCCTTGCACATTTCGACCGGGGCGAGCGCACGTCCTGCTAAAGTGCCGTCAGGTGTCCCCACCTGACGGTTTTGGGTATTGTCACAGGGAGTCGCCCTTCGACTACGCTCAGGGCGACGTCGATTCACCGCGAGGAAATCGTCATTGTTGGCTGGTAATTCGCTCTGGCGCGGCGACTGCCGTTCTCATATATTTGATCACCGGGTGATAACAAAGACCAGCATTGCCAAGGAGCAATCGTATGAAAGAACTACCCGTTATCAACGATCACAAGACGCAAATCGAACATCTGGAGAAAGAACTTCAGGAAGCCAAGAAACGGCTGGCGGCCGTGCGCAAAGAGATGCCGCCGCGCGAGGTCGGCGAGTACACGTTCAAGACCTGGCGCGGAGCGCCGGTCACGCTGGCAAGTCTATTCGGCAAGCGCGATGAATTGATGGTGATTCACAACATGGGGAAACAGTGCCCCTACTGCACGCTCTGGGCGGATGGGTTCAACGGGATATATAAACATCTGGATAACCGCGCGCCCTTTGTGGTGATTTCAAATGATCGCTATGTCGTCCAGCGCACGTTCGGCAAAGGGCTGGGGTGGAAGTTCAAGATGGTCTCAAGCTACGGCACGTCATTTTTCAAGGACATGGGATTCGCCGGCCCGAAGGGGGAGCCGTGGCCAGGGGTTTCGACGTTCAAGCGGACATCGGACGGAAAGATCTGGCAGGTGGCGTCGGCCGGGTTTGGGCCGTGGGATGATTATTGTGTGACCTGGCCGCTGATTGATCTTTTGCCCCGGGGGATTAATGAGTGGGAGCCGAAGTATAAGTATTGAACCCATGAAATTTACGGGAGGGATTGTGATCATGGATTTTCAGAATTGGACAGCGCTTCGAGAGCTCAGGGTATCTCAATTGCCGAACCGAGGCAGTTTCCCTGCCGTCTATTGCTTGCGTGAACAGACAACGAGAGGCATATTGAAATACGGTTGTACCGGCAACTTTCGAAAGCGTGTTTTTGGCAACTATTTGGGCGGAATAGGTGGGGATACTACGCAACGCGTTCACTCGTATCTCTTTGGAAGGCGGAAGATGATCGGCCTGGTCGAGATTGCCTGGTCTATTACACGCGACAAGAGAGCGGCGAAGTTTAAGGAAAGCCAATATCGGCGATGTTACAAAAAGATCAACGGCAAGCGCCCGACATGGGACCTCAGGGATTAGCGAGTTGATTCACACACGGATCGTCAAGGCCTTGAATTTCAACTCGAATTGGTAGTAGCGGATCCGGGATGAAATGATGAAAGACAACAAACCAGAGAAGAAGGATGGCCGTGACTGGGCTAAGATCATCACGCTAATGATTTCACTAATTGCTCTCGCGCTTTCAATAACTAACTATTACGATGCAAACATGCGTGAGGATGTGATCGTGACAGTCGCGCGCCGAGCGAGACTGCAAGTGGCGGTTTTATCCCCTGACAAGTGGCCAATGTTTCGACCTACGATCTTTCTAAACCTTTGCTTTATGAATAGGGCTGGCAGAGCGGTAGTTATTATGGATAGTAGGATACACGTCGAATTAAGCACAAATGGCCAGATCACTTACTCTGGGGTCTTCTTGCCTGAAGGCGAGGTTCCAAATATCGTAACGGCCGGGGGTCAAGTTGATTATCAACTGGTTCCACCGATTCCTCTGCTGGGGAGGTCCTCCATAAACAAGCAAGTGGCGTACGTTGGGGGTCCTGACTTTGATGGTACAAGTGTGCGGGACACGTTCGACATAGGAGTTACATTGGATGTACAGCAGGGGACGGAGTGGCGAACCATTGGAAAGTATCGGTCTACAGATGTCGCCGCCGTCTGGGATGACTTGCTGGACACCGCCAAAATCAGCTTCAATAGAGCTCATCCTGATAACGCCAAGATTATCTTTCACCAGGCCTACGTTGACTTGGCGCCCTGATCTGGTAGTCTCAGCAGACACTGTTTTCGGGTCTGGGGAAGTTGATCCCTCTTGGTTTCACAGGATATAAATTCTAACAGCGCAAACCTGTTTAGTCTGCCATGCCCAAAACTGAGGTAGACGCTTCTTATGTTTCTGCTGGGCCCCGGCTCTGCGGGGCTCGTCCGCCCGTTGCCGGACTCGCCCCTTCGGCCGGGGTGACAATGGAAGATGACTCCGCTCAGGGCGACGTCGGTTCTCCGCGTTCCGTACGCATCAGTTGTCGAAACCACAAGGGATTTCGAGCTACACCTTCCCATGATAGCATTAATCTTTTCCACCCCGTCGCTTGTCTAAGTGCGGGAAAGTGCAGATATTAGGAAACCTATGAAAAGACGCAATAGATTCTGGTGGATAGTCGGAGCGGTGGCAATCGTGGCGGTCGCCGGATATTTCTGGCTGGCCGGGAAAGACGCCGACAAGGTCTCGTACCGGTTCGATAAGATCGATCGGGGCGATATTGTGGTCGCGATCAGCGCCACCGGTACGCTCAACGCGGTCACGACCGTGGAAGTGGGATCGCAAGTGTCGGGCACGATCGCCAAGCTGTATGTCGATTTCAATTCGGTCGTCAAGGAAGGCCAATTGCTGGCGCAACTTGATCCGACCTTTTTGCAGGCCTCGGTCGCTCAGGAGCGGGCGAATGTCGGCGGCGCCAGAGCGCAGGTGAATCAATCGGATCGAAATTTCAAGCGGACCAAGGAATTATTCGACAAAGGGATGGTCTCGCAGGCCGATCTCGACGTGGCGACCACCGAGGTCGAATCGGCCGCGGCCCGGCTTTTGCAGGCCGAGGCCTCGTGTGACCGGGCCGAGGTCAACCTGAAGTATGCCACGATCCGCGCTCCGATCAGCGGGGTGGTGATTTCGCGTGATGTCGATGTCGGCCAGACGGTGGCCGCCAGCTTGCAGGCCCCCAAACTGTTCAGTATTGCCAACGACCTGTCCAAGATGCAGGTGACGGCGAGTGTCGATGAGGCGGATATCGGCCAGGTCAGCACCGGGCAGAGTGTGAGTTTTCGGGTCGATGCTTTTCCGGAGGTCGATTTTTACGGTACGGTCAGCCAGATTCGATTGGCGCCGGTGATTAGCCAGAATGTGGTGACCTATAATGTCATTATTGAGGTGGACAATCCGGAGCAGAAGCTGATGCCCGGCATGACCGCAACCTGTTCAATCGAGGTGGCCAAGCGGGAAAATGTTCTGCGCGTGCCGCTCGCGGCGCTTCGCTTCACCCCGGCCAACGGGACCCCTGAGAAGATGTCACCGGCCGCCTCGACCGGCGGCCCCCAGGCGGCCCCGGAGCGCCCGTCGATGGATTCAGTCCATCGTCAGATGGGCGACCGATTCAGTGGCGAAGGAAGGCCGCACCGACAGTGGGGAGACAGTTCGCGGATGAGACGCCCCCGGGGGGATAGTTCAAGGATGCGCCGGCAATGGGGCGATAGCGCCCGACAGTTCGGCGATCATGCGAATCAGCGGCCATCCGAGCAATCCGCGATGCCGAAAGCTCTAGTCTCGCGCGGGCGGATCTGGGTGATGGAGAATGGTCAACTCAAACCGGTCACGGTGGTGCGTGGGATTCAGAATCAGCGATATGCCGAGTTAATAGAATGCCCGATCAACGAGGGAGACTCAATCATTATCGGGACCAACGGTGTATCCGCGACAACCAGCGCGCCTCAAGGTCAGAACCCCTTCATGCCCCGTATGCCGGGTGGACCGGGTGGCGGCCAGCGGGGAGGCAGGTAGTCAGTGCAGATTTGGGAGACGGTTCGCGTGGCGATCGATTCGCTTCTGCGCCACAAGACGCGGGCGTTTCTCACGATGCTCGGCATAATCATCGGCGTTGGGGCGGTCGTGGCGATGGTGGCGATTGGACGCGGCGCGCAGAAGGCGGTTGAGACGCAGATCGCCAGTCTGGGAACGAATTTTCTGATGATTTATCCCGGCGCCAGCCAGATGGGCGGCGTTTCGGGGGGAGCGAGTTCGGCGCAATCGTTGACGGAAGACGATGTCAAGGCGATCAGGGAGCAGTGCCCCTCGGTGGGTCTGACCTCGCCGACAGCCCGCGCCAACCGGCAGGTGGTGGCGGGAAATCTCAACTGGAGTACGTCGATTCAAGGCGGCACAACCGAGTTCTTCTCCATCCGCGATTGGCGGATAAAGTCCGGCGAGATATTCACCGATCAGGACGTCCGGGGGGCGACCAAAGTCTGTGTCATCGGCGCGACCGTGGCCAAAAATCTATTTCCGGATCAGGACCCGGTCGGCCAAACGGTGCGTATCGCCAAATTGCCGTTTCGGGTGGTCGGTGTGCTGGCCGAGAAGGGGCAGAACGCGATGGGCATGGATCAGGATGATCTGATCATCGCGCCTTTTGCGACCGTACAAAGCAAGTTGATGCGGAACGATCATCTGGGGGCCATTCTGGCCTCGGCGGTGAGCGCCGACCGGATTCCGGTAGCCCAGAGGGAGATTGTCGATCTCCTTCGCATGAGGCACCGTCTGGCCGACTGGCAGGACAATGACTTCACGGTTCGGACGCAGAGCGAGATCAGCGCCGCGGCCGGTCAGACCACCCAGATCATGACGATGCTGTTGGGTTCGATCGCGTCGGTGTCGTTGCTGGTCGGCGGGATCGGAATCATGAATATCATGCTCGTGTCGGTCACCGAGCGGACGCGCGAAATCGGAATTCGGATGGCGATTGGGGCGCGGCGACGGGATATCCTCAAACAGTTTCTGATTGAATCGGCCATGCTGAGCATGCTGGGTGGCATTGTCGGAGTCGGACTTGGCACGCTGGTGGTGCGGATCATCGCGCTCAAAGCGGGCTGGCCGGTGCTGGTGTCGATCGGCACGGTGGGGATGGCGTTTGGATTTGCGACGTTTGTGGGGGTGTTTTTCGGGCTGTATCCGGCGGGGAAGGCCTCGAAGTTGAATCCGATCGAGGCGTTGAGGTACGAGTGATCGGTTCTATTTCCCCTTCGACGGCTTTATGCGCAGGCGGTCAGGAAACTCGTTTGTGTATAGCCAGAGATGGATATCATCCTTGGCCATCGGTAGATATTTTTCACAGAGTCGTTCGAACGGTCGGGCAGAATAGGCGCTCCCTGAAAACAGCTGGCGGCAGAAATTGCCGAATGATTTCTGGCCCATCTGGCGACGCATCCAGTTCAGGAACAGCAGTGCCCGATCCGAGAGTATGAATTCGTCCTTGTACTTTCCGATTTCGGCGGCGGTAATGGCGAGCAGGGGCTTTTCCGGCGGAAGCGGGTTTCCTCGGCCGTCAGTACCGGAGCGCTTCTTGTCGAGATAGGTCTGTTCGACCCATTCCATATAATTGTTGTACCAGTCCTGTCCGACTATTCCCGCCAGCACCGGCAGATGGAAATAGCTGGGGAAGCCCTCCTTGGCGAGAGCATACAGCGAGTCTTTCTCCGGTACGCGGGCATCGACGAACTGATGCACCAATTCATGGGCGAGCGCCCGCCGGGCGTGGATATTCTCCTCGAACTGTTGCCATGATCCCTCGGAGAGGCCGGTAACGTTGGCCGATGATATGTCGCCGTACTGGGGCAATTCCAGGACATAGTGTTCCGGCGCCGAGGCGGAGCGATCATAAAGATTTCGGTACGCGGCGAGGAGGCGGTCAGTGTAGTTAAGAATTTTCAGGGCCTGAGAGGCCGACGCGTTGTCGGGATAATAGAAGGTGTACAGACCGTCCCGCCGCATCAGCTTCCATCGCTGAGCGGAAATCTGGGCATGGGACAAGTCGAGATTCTCCGCCGACCACGGCGATATTCGCTGTCCGGAAAGGATGGTGTCAACCAGATAGGTGCCGACAAATACCAGCTGGTATTGTTCCGGAATTCTGAACACCACCGGTTTGAACGTGGCCGCATAGCTGGGCATGGTGTCAGTGGCAAACACCGGAAACCAGGGTGAATACCAGAAGGCGCGCAAGAGAACGCCGGAGGGATCGATGCGCATATAATCGGAGGGCGAGCGGGCTTTCGAGGGATTAAAGAAACCGTGATAAAAGACGGTGAGAGAGTCACGGGGGGCGAGTGTATCCAACGAGACGGTTGTCTTGACCGCGATGAGGGAATAATCGTAATAATAGAACCCGGGGCGGGAAACAGATTTGACGGTTCTTCCGGATTGCAGGACGGAATCGACCGTCAGTTCGCCATGAAGAAAGAACGTGACGGCGGAATCAATCGTCTGACCGCCGGCGAAATAGATTCCGGCCGTGCCGCTCATGGCGCTCCGGGCAGGATCGAAGGAGATGTCGAGAGCATACCGCGAAACGATTGGGAACGAGGTGGCGCCAACCGTCGATGCTACCAATGTCAGGGCAATTACAATTCGAGCAATCACAGGGGTCTCGTATTCATGTTTATTCTCTGATGTTTCTAAACAGCGACACGCCATCGACGGAGTCGGGTTGAGCAATGCCGATCAGGTCGGCCAGAGTGGGCGCCATATCGACAGTACGCACGCGATATGTCAAATGTTGCGGTTTGATATGGACGCCCCAGAAGGCCAGGGGGACATGGCGGTCGTACCAGTACGGTGTGCCGTGGCCGGTGCCGGTGGTACTGGAAGTCAGCAGTAGATTCTCTTTGAGTATGACGCTGATATCGGGCATGCGGCCGGGGTAGAAATTATTATCGAGCATACGAATCGTTTCAGCAGATTCTTCTTTGAGAACAAAAGGCAGTTTGTCCAGCGACCATGTGAGAGCGCGGATCAGTAAGGACTCATTTGCGGAATCGATCGGGGCGAGTCGGTTTCTCCGGATGATGAGGTCGGAGCCAAGAAAAGAAATCACACTATCGCGGCGAAAATCGAGCAGTGAGCTCGCCATAGCTTCCTTTGCCACCCCAAGGACAGCCGCCTGATAGTCTCGAACGGATATCCGGTTTTCGACGGGGGGGAGATTGGCACACCCGTGATCCGAGCTCAAGGCGATGACATAATTATCCCGGCCAAGGGCCGAATCGAGGGTTCGGATGAGGGTATCGAGGCATTTATCAAGCCGCAAATAGTGATCGAAAATTTCCTGACTCATCGGCCCGAAAGAATGCCCAACAGCATCGGCGGCAGAACAGGAGATCATGAGCAGGTCGAATCCTTTGCCCTTGCCCGGTTTTTCCTTTCGGATGAGTTCACGGGCGAAGCCGATGAGCAGTTGATCGGCGTACGGAGTGTAATATAGAGCATCATAATAGGATCGATTGCCTCGCTCGGTCGTGAAGCGGTGAGGAAAGGCCGTATGGATGCCGTCGTTTTCCAAAGCGACGCTGTCCGGTCCGATGGCGTCGTATTGCGTCGTGTCGCCGATCCGGTTCCAGACTGAGTCCCGCCAGTTGTCTCTGGCGCCACTGCGGTTGAATCGGTTGACCCATTCGGGGAGAGCTTGAGCGTAGGCGGTCGACGTGACAAAATCGCCGGTCTTTCGGTCCCACCAGTACACGGCGTCGGCGCGGGTATTTTCTTGAGCCGACTGACCGGCCATCAGAATCGCCGAGCGATCTTTGAGAGATATCGAGAAGACCCGGTTGTGTTTGTCGGCCTGTGCCACCCAGTTGGCGATGGAAGATCGAAGAAGGTAATGGGCTGAGGATCCCAGAGAATCATCCCGTTTGAGAGGTGCGGACGTGGTTCGCAGAAGGCGGGTGGTGGTGTCTTCGACCGCGTACACGATCTGGTCGTGGAGGCGGTCGTAGAATTCATTTCCAACGATGCCATGATGGGACGGAAAGCAACCGGTGCTCAAGGTGGCGTGCCCGACGGCCGTTTCGGTGTTGGCGTGCTCGTGAGAGGCGGAGTCGAACACGGCGCCTTCGCTAAGAATTCGTTTTAGTCCGCCGGTAAAGTAAGGGGTGAATCGGGTGACGTAGTCGGCGCGCATCTGGTCGATCACGATTACGACAGCCGCTTTGGGGCGCTGGGAGGATGATTGTCTGGCGACGCCTGTCTGTCCGATCAGGAGAACCGCCGCGACCAGAACACCAACGGTTACCATCGAATATCTTCTGACCGGCTTACTATTAATGATCACCAGACAAAATCAGCAAAATTCTGCCCGGACAGCAAGACAAAAAGAACCAAGCCTCCGGGAATCGGCGCTCATTTCTGATCAGCTTTTGAGCAATAGACAGCACGGCAAGGGTCATTAGAGTGATCATCCGATCAGAGTGATCTCTTAAGCCACACCGAACCCCACGGAGGAGAAGAGCCGGGCTCTTCTCCTCTTTTTTTGTCACTTGTCCGGGAAATCACTCGCCGCGATAGATGCAGGCGGTGGCGGGGGTCTCGCGAATGTCGATCTGGGTAAGCATCGGCAAGACCGGTTTCAGCCGTTGCCAAAGCCAGTGGGCGATATGCTCGGTGGTGGACAGCGATAGCCCCGCAACGTCGTTCAAATGAGTGTGGTCGAGCTGGGTGATGACCGGCTGGACGATCCTTTTCAGTTCGGCGTAATCGATCAGAAAACCGGTGACCGGATCAACCTCGCCTTCAACCTGAATAGTCACTCGATAGCTGTGGCCGTGCAAAGGGTAGCAGGGGTGATTCGGGCCGAGATGATCGAGCCGGTGCGAGGCCTCGAAACTGAACTCGTGTGTTAATCTCATTTTCATTATCGGGTTCTCCTCATTTTCCTCGTTGATTGCCCCAGGCCAGAATATGAAATCGTGGCGAGAAGCGGAAGCCGTGCTTGCGGCAGGCCTCGAGCACGTCCGGCATGGCCGCCAGCTGGGCCGAGGCCGACGATCCTTCCGGCATGAGCACAATTGTTTCTCGACAGATGTATGGGGCGTACACGGACAGTAATTCATCGATATCGTCGTTGGACCTGATGACAAATTTGAAATCGGCGCGGCCGGTGCTCGCAATCGAAGTAAGCGCGGCCGGTACGCAGGTCTCACGTATATCCAGTTCGCTGTTGCGGAGCTTGGGCGAGCAGTTCCACCAGGAGATGCGGATGCGGAGTTGTTCGGAGGGCACGATCGTCCCGTTGGTTTCGATCTCGAAGAATGAGAAACCGACAGCGGTCAGGGCATCAATCAAGTCCGGAAGATGGTTCTGATGAAGCATTGGTTCGCCGCCGGTGATGACGATGTGTGTCGCGCCGGCTTTGTCACCGACCAGATCGAGCGCGCGCGAGGCGACTTCTTTGATTGACAGAAGCGAACCAGAGTCGAGTTTGCTTTTGTCCCAGGTGTACCGGGTATCGCACCAGACGCACCCCAGATTGCAGTAAGCAAGACGGATGAAAATCGCGGGCCAGCCGACCCAGCGACCTTCGCCCTGAATCGAGTGGAATATCTCGGTCACGGGCAGTTGCCCTGCAAGATCGGTGGGAACCTCGGCCAGATTGGGTCGATAAGGAGACTGGTTCATGAGCGTCCCGGCTTTGCATAGGTGGTCGGATCGGGCACTCCGGCTGAGTCGAACCCTTTTTTTCTGATGCGGCAACTGTCGCATTCGCCACAGGCGCGGCCATCGGCATCCGGGTCATAGCAACTCATGGTCAGGGAGTAATCAACGCCCAGCCGGAGACCGGTCTGAATGATTTCCGCTTTTGTCATATGTATCAGGGGGGCTTCCACGCGAATATCTCCGGACTCCACGCCAATCCGGGTGGCGAGGTTGGCCGTTTTCTCGAATGCCTC
>JACRAV010000279.1 GCA_016213305.1 Candidatus Zixiibacteriota bacterium
CCCGCTTTACGATGATCTCCGGGGAGCTGATATCGCCGTCCACCCGACCCGTCTCATAGACCGTCACCGGCCCCATGAACGATACGACGTTCCCCTTCACCCAGCCGCGAACAGACACTCTGCCGTACACGGTGATGTCGCCGTCAACGTATTCTTCGGCTCCGATAGTGATGGATTTCCGTTCGAACGGCTTGAGTCGGATTTCCTCGGTACAACGCACTTCGACCGGTAGTTTTTCCGTCTCTGTTGGCTGTTGCGTCCCCGATCGGGGGCCGCCGGATGATGCTGTTCCGGTTGATTTCTCGAACGCCCCCTGGCCAAAGTCATATTGCCAGACCTGCCCGCTGGTATCAGTCCCCACCACCCCTTCCGATGACAGGTACAACTCGTGAAAAACGATATCCTGAGATGATTTTGAAAGTGACGCCGAATCCTGGGCATACACGCGCCCGGGCGCGCCCGCCGAGGTAAGCAGACTAAGCGATATGATGGCCGCTATGGCCGTCGGTCTCAACATACACCTTCCTATGTGCCCGCGGCCGCACTCAGTACTGCGCCACGGAAACGTCGCCGGACATCGAGGTCAGCGCAATCCGTACGCCGCCTAAACCGAATGTACCCTCAAGACGGGTCGAAGTCATCGACTTTATTGCCACCGGCATTTCGGTCTTGATCTCTCCGGTCTCCGAGCTGACCTTCAACTGCGCCGATGAGGATTCGGGGATCGCCAGATGGATATGGCCCGATTCGGTCGTGACAAAGCAATCCCGGGCACTCTCGAGCGCGGTGCGAATATCGACATCACCGGTGGTCGTCGTCAAATCCAGAGCGCCCTTTTCCTGCGATATGGAAATGCTCGCCGAGGACGACTTGATCCGGATATCCCCCTCCACGAACTGCAGGTCGATCCGGCCGAGCGATTGGCGGATGGAAACCGGACCAATGATCAGATCGCCCACGGTCTCTCCCGAACCGTTATCCACCGACACCGCACCCTCGATGCTCGACAAGCCGATATCGCAGGCGGAACTCTTTATGGTCAGATCATTCTTAAGCTGACCGGCCTTGATCGTCCCGGAGGATGCGGTCAGCTCCACCTTGATCCCGGCCGGTACGGCGATCTGCCAGTCCACCGATCCGAACGACTCGTCCGATTTCCGTCCAAGAACTTTTTGCCAGAACGACGGCGACTTCTCAAGAGTACGCAGGAATCGCGTCTGCACGGTCACCCGGCTTTTTATCTGATCAATCTGCACCATGATATGGTCCGCCAGGTCGGCGGCATCCTCGGCGGTGAGGGCATCAACCCGTTTCACGGCGGTTATGGAAATCTCGTCGGAATCGGTAGTTGTCAGCTCGCAGGCGCCATCGACCCAGGTCAGTTCGAGCAGTTGCACCCCGGCCGCGTCAATCTTGCGCTCGAACGGGATTCTGAACTCTTTGGCCTGGACAGCCGTCGCCATCGCGACCGTCGACAGGAATGAAACTACTACCGCTCGCACGTGTCTCAACCGATGACCCCTTGGGGTTACAGGTTCTTCAGCTTCTTCTTCAACAACTCCCGTGCCCGGAATATCCGTGCTTTGACGGTACCGACCGGGACATCTAATAAGTCGGCTATTTCTTCATATGATTTATCGTCCTTGTGGCGCAACAGGATGACCTCCCGGTAGGTCGCGGGAAGTGAATCGATCGCTTCGTCGATACTGACCGACTGCTGTTTGCGCTCATAGTCGAGTCCCGGATGGTAGGAGTAGTCGGCCACCTCGAACTCGACCGTGCCATCCTCGGTTTCGGCCGACCGATCCAGCGACAGGGCGTTGATTCGCCTCTTGCGGAGGTGGTCGATCGAGGCGTTGGCGGCAATCCGGTATAGCCAGGTCGAGAAGCGGTATTCCGAGCGGTACGAGCCGAGCGACGCAAAGGCCTTCATAAACGTCTCCTGAACCAGGTCCAGCGCCACCTCATCATCCCGTACCATCCGGTTGATGATATGGAAGATCGAGGAGCGGTGCTTGTGCATGAGCCATGCATACGCTTTCTGGTCGCCGGTTAAGGCCAAGGCAATCATGGCGTTCTCGTCTTCGTGCACCCTGCTTCTTCCTTATCGATACGACCGGGAATCCCGACCGGTTGCAAACAGGGGCTAAATATAATGACCCCGACCACCGGTTGCACTACTGTATTTCACTAGCTCTTAAATCCGGAAAACTACGGATAGGCGGTTCTTTCCACCCAGGGGCGCCCCCTGCAATCTGTTCAATCTATATACACCAGAGAGGGGAAATACAACAGATTGCCACCCGACCGTCGTTTCTTCCCCATATCGCTCAAGAATGGTCGCAGCCCCGCCGTTATATATAGCACGGAAAGGAATAGCCGATGCCCGTCAAAATCACTCCGCAACACAATCTTAGCCATTCACGGCGAATATTTGCCCTGGGGCTGTTGGTGCTGTTCGTTGCTTGTTCCGCGCCCCTCGTACGACATCACCTGGAAAAATATCCTTCGCACCAAATCAAAGCAGAATGGACCGAGGTCAAGGATTCTACAGGCGCCTACTATCAGCAGGGACCATACTCCGCTTACCATGAAAACGGCCGCCTTGACACTAAAGGTGTCTATCGAAACGGCAAACGCGAAGGCCGCTGGGAAAGCTACTGGGATAACGGCCGGCTCCGACAGGTGCGAATCTATAAGAATGGCGCCGAAGACGGATACTGCTACTCCTTTTACCGATCTGGCGTCCGGCAGGAAGAAGGGGAGTTTAAGAACGGAAAACGGATCGGTTCGTGGAGCGTCTATTTTTCCAACGGCAAGAAATCGGAAGAAACTTACTATCGTGACGGTGTCGCCGACGGCTGGTACATGTCCTGGCGAGAGAACGGCCTGCGCCACGCTGAAGGCAAAATGACCGCCGGCGTCAAGGACAGCACCTGGACCGTCTGGGACGACGCCGGTCAGATTTCCCACTTCGAGATCTATAAAAGCGGCGAGCTGATCGCCACCGATAACAAATAATCCCTCGTCCCCAATAACCCCTGATCCGTATAATACCTTTGAGTGCGACCGGACGCTTGACAGTCCTGCGTCGGTACGATAAGATATACCCCTTTGGAGGACATGTAATTGAAAGCAACACCGAGCATGCGCCGTCGATTGATCATATTCAGCGTCTTAGTACCGGTTCTGGCCTGGTCGGCCCCGACCATCCGCAAACAGACGACCAATTATTCCTCCGGTAAACTGAAGGAACAGTGGACCGAGATTCAGGACTCAACGGGCGGGTTCAAGCCCCATGGCTTGTATCTGACCTACTACGAAAACGGCGCCCGACAATCGGTGGGCGAGTATATCCGCGGCGTCAAGAATGGACGCTGGACAACTTACTACGAGAATGGTCAGCTTAAGGACTCGACGCGCTTCGTTAAAGACCGACAGGAAGGCGCTTTTGCAAGTTATTTCGCCAACGGCAAGATTGAGTCGAAGGGCGCTTTCAAGGACGACAAACGCGACGGCCTCTGGGAGACCTTCTTTGACAATGGCGAACGCCGTTCCACCTGCGCGTTCAAGAACGGACGCGAGGAGGGGTTCTACACCGCCTATTACTCGTCGGGGACAATCCAGGAAACCGGTGTGTACCACGACGGACTGAAAACGGGGCGGTGGTCCACCAATGCCGAGAACGGCCAGGAAATCAAACAGGCGATCTGGCGAAACGGAATACAGGACGGCTGGTTCAAGACCTGGAATGATCAGGGAGTTCCGTTGATCGAGGGGTGGACGAATGTCGGCATCCCCGACAGCATCTGGACCTATTTCGACAACACCGGCAAGGTCGCATATCATGAAATCTATCGTGGCGGCAAACTGGCCACCACGGACAAAAAGTAGTCCGCGCTATAAACTGATATCATTTGTTCCATCAGATCCTTCGTCGGACAATCGCCAGATTGACCGACGTGTGACCTGACGGCTTCTTCAATTCGCCTCATTCGTGGCGTCACCCCCATCGACGCCCGCCTCCTACCTGAATATCTCCTCAAAAAAATCTTTCATCGCCACCCACGACCTTCTGTCCGCCCGCTCGTTGTAGGCCGCGCCCTTCGCCGGGTCGTCTCCCGCCGCCGGGTTGGTGAACGAGTGCACCGCGCCCGCATACTTCACCAACTGCCAGTCGACTTTTGCGTCGGTCATCTCCTTTTCAAATCCGGCGACTTCCTCCGGCTTCACATACGGATCGTCGGCGCCGTGAAGAACCAGCAGTTGGGCTTTGATATTCTTCGCGTCATCAGGTGAAGCGCTCGACAGCCCACCG
>JACRAV010000290.1 GCA_016213305.1 Candidatus Zixiibacteriota bacterium
AAATCAGAACGAAGGGCGGTCACGACCTCGGCGATATCGTCGTCGGTAACATGCTGACGACCATACGGAAGAAACCTGTTTGCGGTCGCTTTAGGAATTTCTTCCGCGGTCTCCATGATATCACGCCCTGAATCTGTCATTCTTTCGCTGTTTCTATGGCCATTTCTTCAGTAGCGGCTCTTCCCTGACGCATCGTCAAGTGCCGCTTCCCTCTGCCATTCGTTTCCGGCGAAACGGAGAAAGTGGGGTCGACGTGGGCGGTGATGAGGCTGCGAATCTGCTCGACGGTCAGCCAATCGGCATTTGTGCCGCTCGAATAATGAAATCCCAGCGGCACTCGTTTTCCCGAAAATGTCTCGATGTACCGATTGACGTCCCATGACGCGCCCGACGGGACGATGACGTAATGTCTGTCGCAATCAATGGTGTTGAGGGAATCGGTTTCGGTAATCATCTCCTCGTGGAGCTTTTCCCCCGGACGAATGCCGACAATCTCGTGGCGGGCGTCGGGGTCGACGGCGGTGGCGACGTCAGTGATGCGATAGCTGGGAATCTTCGGAACGTACAGTTCACCTCCCCACATATGAGTGAGGGCATAGAGGACGAGATTAACTCCCTCTTCGAGAGTGATATTGAAGCGGGTCATTCGCTCATCGGTAATCGGCAGAACACCCTTGTTACGGAGAGACATGAAGAAGGGAATGACGCTTCCGCGGCTACCCATCACATTGCCATAGCGGACGACCGAAAACTTGATATCGCGGCGTCCCTTAATATTGTTGGCCGAAATAAAGAGGCGGTCGGAACAGAGCTTGGTGGCGCCATAGAGGTTTATTGGGGCGGCAGCTTTGTCGGTGCTGAGAGCGACCACTTTTTGGATACCACGATCAAGGCAACAATCGATGACATTCTGCGCCCCAAGGATATTGGTCTTGATGGCCTCGAAGGGATTGTATTCACAGGCCGGAACCTGCTTGAGGGCGGCGGCGTGGATGACGATTTCGATATCTTCCATGGCGCTCTTCAGGCGTTCCCTGTCGCGAACATCGCCGACGAAGTAACGCAACTGTGGGTATTTTGAGGTCGGGAACACCTGCCCCATCTCGAACTGTTTGAGTTCATCCCGGGAGAAAACCACCAGGCGCCGGATTTTCGGATAGCGGGTCAGGACAGTTTCGACGAATTTACGCCCAAACGATCCAGTGCCGCCGGTAATAAGTAAGGATTTCCCTGAGAGCATGGCCTCTTCCTCAAGTTGTATTTTGGACAACCATAAGAGGAGCTAAGTCTCTATTCAACTAAAACTTTGGAGGAAAATCAGAGGATACGAAACGGGGAGTCTGCATCGCTTTCGTGGCGGATTTCATCGACCGGTTCCAGCCGTCCCGTTCCGGCGTACAAACGGTCAGGAGCATTGAAAACTATCCCCTCAGTCTGGCCGATGTTCTTATAGCCGTGAACAACTCCGGGGGGGACTACCACGAAAGTCATCGCCGATTCCCCAACATCGCATGTCCAGTGAGTACCGTGGGTCGGTGACGACGGACGGTTGTCCCAAAGGAATAGGCGAAAGGTCGATGGCCCGATAAAACAGAATCCGTCGGCCTGATCGCGATGCTCGTGCGGACCGCGGGCTATGCCCGGAAGTGTCATCGAAATGTAGGCCATTTCGGGATGAAATCCCTCCGGCAGTTCATCGGAGCGAAACAACTCGGTCAGCCATCCGCGGGAGTCGGTGAATCGCTTGAGAGGCCTAATGACGACTCCATCTATTGGACAGTGAATTGGCGTAGCACCCCTCCGTTCTGCTTGATAAATTCGGCAAGCGCCACCCGGTATGGTCGCATAACATTGAGACCCGCCTCTTTCAGTCGAGCGTTTTCTAAAGCCGAGCGACGCGGTCGGGGAGCCGGACGGGGATAATCTTCGGTGCGGCACGGTATCGCTTCGACGTTCAGTTCGAGCATCGAAAAGATTTCACAGGCGAAGCGGTACCAGCTCACTTCTCCTTCTGAAGTGCAATGGACTACGCCGGTGAGATCGCTTTCGGCGGCGGTTTCAGTCTGGCGAACAATATCGACTGTCCAGGTAGGATTACCTATCTGGTCATCCACGATTTGGAGCGGAGGCAGGATAATGCCGGCGGAAGTTCCTCCGACATTTGTCATTGCACGCTGTATGATGGTCTTGACAAAGTTTTTCCCATGCTCGCCGTACACCCAAGCGACACGCATGATCAGATGGTTTGACAAAGCCGCTGTGACGGCCTGCTCGCCGGCGAGTTTGCTTCGGCCATAGACCGTCTGCGGATTGGGCGCGTCTGTCTCGATATAGGCCGATGTTTTCGTGCCGTCGAAGACATAATCGGTGGAATAAAAAACCATTCGGGCGCCGGCATCGGAACAGGCACTGGCGACATTGTCGGTTCCTTCGGCATTGACGCGCATCGCCGTTGATTCGTCCCCCTGACAGGCATCGACGTCGGTGAATGCCGCGGCATGAAGAACGATACGCGGTTCAAGGCGAAGAATCTGCTCACGCACCCGCTGGCGGTTGGTGATATCCATCGTGTGGCGGGTGAGGCCGATGACATCACTTCCCCCTTTGTAGCGGGCGTTCAGATCGCTCCCAAGCTGTCCATTGGCGCCGGTGATGACGATTCTATTGCTGTTGGCCATCGACTTCCCTTATGACGTCAACAAGATAGCGCTTATAGGTATTGTCGGCCATCGAATCGAGAAGGGTTTGCATCTGGGTTCGATTGATAAACCGCATCCGGTAGGCGATCTCTTCGATGCAGGCGATCTTTTGCCCCTGCCTCTTTTCAACCGTCGCGATGAAATTGCCCGCGTCGAGCATACTTTCGTGCGTCCCGGTATCAAGCCAGGCGATGCCGCGCCCGAGGCGGATTACTTTGAGACTGCCGCGCTTCAGATAGGCGTTGTTAACGTCGGTTATTTCAAGCTCTCCCCTTGCCGACGGTTTGAGCGATTTGGCGACCGAGACAATCGTGCCGTCATAGACATAGAGGCCGGTAACGGCGTAAGATGATTTCGGATTCTTTGGCTTCTCCTCGATTGAAAGGACGCGGCCGTCGTGATCGAACTCAACGACGCCATACCGCTCCGGATCGGAGACATTGTATCCGAAAACCATTGCTCCTTCGCGAAAACTCTGCGACTCCCGAAGGAAGTCATAGACGCCGTAGAAGATATTGTCGCCAAGAATGAGAGCCACCGGGTCATTGCCGATGAATTCTTCGCCGAGGATGAATGCCTGCGCGATCCCTTCGGGTTTCGGCTGAACTTTGTAGGAAATCTTGAGTCCAAGACGGGAGCCATCTCCAAGAAGCTCCTGAAATCGCGGTGTGTCGGCCGGTGTGGAGATAAGCAGGATTTCACTGACGCCAAAGAGCATGAGAGTCGACAGCGGATAATAAATCATCGGCTTGTCGTAGACCGGCAAAAGCTGTTTGCAGGCTACCTGCGTGACCGGAAAGAGTCGCGAGCCGCTTCCTCCGGCAAGAATGATTCCCTTTTGAACGCCTCGCTTCATGAAATTCCTTTGTTATCATTCACGATATGAAAGTTGTCATTCCGGCCAAGCGTAGCGCGAGCCGGAATCCATTCTGCCTTCCGATGCTGGTAGGGGAGTGAAGAGTAAGATGGATTCCGGCTCGGCGTCCCGTGCGCCGTAGGCACCCCGGACTTGGCCGGAATGACATGGTTAACGATTTAGCCGGGTATC
>JACRAV010000291.1 GCA_016213305.1 Candidatus Zixiibacteriota bacterium
AGCCGTCCCAGATCGATCGGCGTGGCGATCACCACTAGGTCGCACTTGGCCCGGTTGATCGTATCCTCGAGGTCCTTCATCTGCTTGTCGCCGTATCCCATCGCCGGAAGTAAAATCCCGATGTCGGGATACTTCTCATAAGTGGCGGCTATTGATTTGACCGCATAAGGACGCGGGTCCACCAGATCAGCGGCGCCGAATCGCTCGGCCGCGACCACTCCGGCGCCGTATTTCATCTCGCCGTGAGTGAGAGTCGGACCATCCTCGACCACCAGTACCCGCTTGCCGCGGATGGCGGCGGAATCGGTCACCTGAATCGGCGAGGCGGCATCGATCACCACCGCGGTCGGATTGTAGGCGTTGATACTGGCGCGCACTTCGGCAATCGACTCCGGATCGGCCGAATCTATCTTGTTTATAACTATGACATCGGCCATGATCAGATTGTTCTGGCCGGGATAGTACGACCGCTCGTGCCCCGGACGATGCGGATCGACCACCGTGATATGAACATCCGGCACATAGAACGGCATATCGTTGTTGCCGCCGTCCCACAGGATCACATCGGCTTCCTTCTCGGCCTGGCGGATGATCACTTCGTAGTCAACACCGGCATAGACCGTCACGCCGTTGACGATGTGCGGCTCGTACTCTTCGCGTTCTTCAATCGTGCAGTCGTACTTGTCCAGATCCTTGAGCGTGGCGAATCGCTGGCAGACCTGCTTGGTCAGATCGCCGTAGGGCATCGGATGACGGATCGCCACCACCTTCTTGCCAAGTTCCTTCAGAGTGTCGGCCACCTTGCGGGTGGTCTGCGATTTGCCGCTCCCGGTACGGACGGCGCAGACCGCCACCACCGGCTTGGACGACTTGATCATGGTTGGTCGCCCGCCCTCAAGCGACAACCGCGCCCCGGCCGCCATGACATGCGCGGCCTTTTCCATCACGTACTGATACGAAACATCGGAATACGAAAAAATGACCTCGTCAATCCGGTGTTCTTTGATCAGATCAAAAAGTTGATCTTCGGGGTAAATCGGGATTCCCTTCGGGTACAGTTTACCGGCAAGCTGGGCCGGATACTTGCGGCCGTCGATATCCGGAATCTGCGTGGCAGTGAAGGCCACCACCTCGACCTGTTCGTTGTTGCGGTACAGGGTGTTGAAATTATGAAAGTCGCGGCCGGCCGCGCCCATGATAATGATCTTTCTTCTCTTATTCATCGTCTTTTGCTCCTGTCAACATTGTTCGTCGATACATTTGCCATTTCATCCGCGAATGCGACGGGCTATATCGACGACGACAGCCAGATGAACCGGATCAATCGAAAGCGATCGTGTTCATCGGTCCGGCTGTTGTTCGCGTGGCGTGTCATGACAGGTTTCTCTCTCGATTCGACTACTGGTTGTCGATCTGCGCCCGCTGAATCCGGCCGCTGAAATCGACATAAATTGATTTCCACTCGCTGTACACATCGAGGGCCGCCGTGGCCGCCTCGCGATGACCATTACCCGTGTCTTTGGTGCCGCCGAACGGCAGGTGCGTCTCCGCCCCGATCGTCGGCGCGTTGACATAGAAAATACCGGTGTACACATCGCGCATCGCGGCGTACGCCTTGTTGATGTCGCGGGTGTAAATCGAGCCGGACAGACCGTAATTGGTGTCATTAGCCATCTCGACCGCCTGTTCGAAGGTGTCAAACGACCCGATACTCAACACCGGCCCGAAGATCTCTTCGCGCCAGAGCCGCATGCTCTGCTTTACGCCGCCGAAAATGGTCGGCTGGACAAAGAACCCCTTGTCGTAGGCGCCGCCCGTCAAACGCTTGCCTCCGGTCAGCAGTTCTGCCCCTTCCTTCTTGCCAATCTCGATATAGCTCAGAACGGTATCGAGCTGTGATTGATTCACGCACGGCCCCATCTGCACCGAGTCTTCGAGGCCGTTGCCGACTTTAATCTTCGAGGCCCGATCAGCCAGCATTTTCGAGAACTTGTCCACCACGCTCTTGTGGCAGATCAAGCGGCTGGTGGCGGTGCACCGCTGGCCGGTGGTGCCGAAGGCCCCCCAGAGCGCCCCTTCAAGCGCCAGATCCAGATCGGCGTCTTCCATGACAATTTGCACATTCTTGCCACCCATCTCGAGACAGGAGTGCTTGAACTTCGCGGCGCAGGCGCTGGAGACCTTCCGGCCGATCTCGGTCGATCCGGTAAACGAGACGATCCGCACCCGGTCATCGGTGATCAAAGCGTCGGAGAGCGGCCCGCCCGGACCGGTCACCAGATTGATCACTCCTTTGGGGATGCCCAGCTTCTCGCACGCCTTGAACAGATTGACGACCGACAGCGGGGTGTCGGTGGCCGGTTTGATCACCACCGTATTGCCGCAAATGAGAGCCGGCATCATCTTCCACGATGGTATCGCCATCGGGAAGTTCCAGGGAGTGATGAACGAGCAGACACCCAGCGGCTGGCGCACGGTCATGTTAAACTTGTTCGGAAGCTCCGACGGTGTGGTCATGCCGTACAGCCGCCGACCTTCGCCCGCCATGTAATAGGTCATGTCGATCGCTTCCTGGACATCGCCGCGCGTCTCGGAAATCGCCTTGCCCATTTCGCGGGTCATATCGCGCGAATATTCTTCTTTGTGAGCCAGTAACTCTTCGGCCAACTTATACAGGAGTTCGCCGCGCTTGGGGGCCGGATATAACCGCCAGCTTTTGTATGCCTCGGCGGCGGCGTCGATCGCACGCTTCACGTCGCCAGGCGTGGATTTCTGGAAAAGACCGATCAGTTCATCCGTATTGGCGGGATTGCGATTCTCGAATGTCTGTCCTGATTCGGACTCGACCCATTGACCATTTATGTAGTTCTTGAAGACCGGCGTACTCATCTGTAACTCCATGCCGTCAAACGGCTTTTTTACTTTATGCCGGCTCGACTTTTGTGAAATTATTCACAGCGAGCCAACTCGGTGGGGTAATATAGTTTCTTAATCAATAGTGTCAACCGTTTTCCCGACCTCCACGTGACGGGATAACCATTTGCCGACCAATGGATTACGCCAACCGCCAATATCAGGGTTGACGTCTATCTTCGCCATCCGATCGGCGCCGGATATCGTAGATTCCTTTGGGCCATTTTCGTGTTGGTAGCAACCGCCCGACTTCCAAGTCGGATGATCAGGGTCGGCTCAATGATGAATCGAGGGCAAAGACCACCCGCCCGTCGGAAAAACGGCGAAAATTACCGGGCCGTGACGCCGCCGTTTCCATTTCGGGGCTGGTATTTCTCCAGAAAAGTCTTCCTGAACGCCGCAAACCGGTTCTGTTCAATCGAGAGCCGGATCTGCCGCATGAGATTTTGGAAAAAGAAGCAGGAGTGATAGGTCGCCAGGACCATCCCGGTGATTTCCCCCTGATTGTACATATGGCGCAGGTAGGCCCGACTGTAGCGCACGCAGACACGGCACTCGCAGTTCGGATCGAGCGGCCGGTCATCATTGCTGTACTCGGCATTTCGATAGACCAGCGGACCCTCCGAGGTGAACACTTGCCCGGTCCGGGCGTTTCTGGTCGGAAGCACACAGTCGAACATATCTATTCCGTAGGAGACGGCCATGAGTATGTCTTCCGGGTACCCCACGCCCATCAAATAGCGCGGCTTGTCGGCAGGAAGGTATTGCATGGTGTGCGCCAGCGTGTCTTCCATCTCCGCCTTGCTCTCCCCCACCGAAAGCCCACCAACCGCATGACCGGGGAAATCCAGCCCGACAATCTGCTCGGCCGACTGGGTTCGCAGATCGTTGAATATCGAACCCTGAACGATCCCGAAAACAATCTGAGCCGGGGTGGGTCCGCCGCCGTTTTCGCGCAACTCGCGATGCGTCACCTGACATCGCTTGGCCCAGTCGAAGGTCCGCTGAACCCCGACCGCCGCCGTCGCTTTGTCGCATGGATACGGCACACACTGATCGAAGGCCATCGCGATATCCGCGCCCAACAAGTACTCGATCTCCATCACTTTTTCGGGGGTGAACAGATGCCGCGATCCATCGTGATGGGATTGAAATTCAACCCCGTCGTCGGTCACCCGCGTTAATTCCCGAAGTGAGAACACCTGGAATCCGCCGCTATCGGTCAGGGTCGGGCGATTCCAGCCGGAAAAGGCCCCCAGCCCGCCCAGATTGCGCACGATGTCCACACCGGGCCTGAGGTAAAGATGATAGGTGTTGCCGAGGACGATTTCGGCCCCCAGCTCTTCGAGGTCCTCCGAAGTCATCGCCTTCACCGCCCCGGATGTTCCCACCGGCATGAAGGTGGGCGTTTGCGCCACGCCGTGAGGCAAGGTGAGTTTTCCCCGCCGTGCCCGGCCATCGACTGTCTTGATAGTTAACAAAATATCAGCCCAGTATGACGTCTATCGCCTGTTGAATTTCGTTGACCTCGGTCACCCGCATGCCGCCCGCGCTGATCTGCGATTTGTTGGCCCGGGGAATGATCGCCTGCTCGAAACCCAGCTTGGCCGCTTCGCTCACCCGGCGATCACTCAGCGTGACCCCGCGCACTTCGCCCGACAGGCCGACCTCGCCGATCACCACCACGCGATGGTCCACCGGTTTGTTCAGCAGAGACGACACGATCGCGACCATGATCGGCAGGTCCATCGCCGGCTCATTGATGCGAAGTCCGCTGGCGACCGAGACAAAGACGTCGTGCGTGGCCATGGGGTACCCGCACCGTTTTTCCAGAATAGCCAGCAATAGGGCGAGTTTGCGGTGGTCGATACCGCCGGCCACCCGCTGGGGACTGCCGTAATTGGCCGAAGCGACCAGCGCCTGAACTTCGACCATAAGCGGACGGTTCCCCTCGCAGACGGCTGTCACCACGGTCCCGACCCGGCTGACCGAGGCATCGTTGCTGAGAAAGAACGATGACGGGTTCGAAACTTCGGTCAAACCGCGCGGCCCCATTTCAAACAGGCCGATTTCGTCAACCGACCCGAATCTGTTCTTTGTGGCCCGCAACAGCCGATACAGATGCGAAGAATCTCCCTCGAAATACACCACCGTATCGACCATATGCTCGAGCACTTTCGGTCCGGCGACCATTCCCTCTTTCGTCACATGTCCCACCATGATGAGCGCGACATTTTGCTCCTTGGCAACCCGGATCAATTGCTGGGCGGCTTCGCGCACCTGCGCCACTGTGCCGGGTGGAGAGTCAAATTGTCCGCTGGAGACGGTTTGAATGGAATCGATCAGCACCACCGCAGGCGATGAACTCTGGATCACCGCAATTATGTCCTCAATGTCAGTCGCGTTCACTACCGAGATGTTCTTCCCGCCGACATTCAACCGCGCGGCGCGCATCTTGATTTGCGAAAGAGATTCCTCGCCGGTTACATACAGCACGCCCAAATTGCGCGCCGAGTATGCCTCGGCCGCCTGCAGGAGAAGCGTTGACTTGCCGATTCCCGGATCGCCGCCCAACAGGACGGTCATCCCCGGAAGGAGTTTGCCGCCCAGAACCCGGTCGAGTTCGGCGATCCCGGAGAAATATCCCTGAATGGGATGGTCGGATATCTCGGACAATTTGACATGTTCCACCTGCGATGCCGCGCGGCGCGATTTCCCTTTGGTCGGCAGACGTTCTTCCACCAGACTGTTCCAGGCGGCGCATTCCTTGCACTGCCCCTGCCAGCGCAGGTGTTCCGCGCCACATTGGGAGCAGAAATAGGCCGTTTTCGTTTTTTTGCCGGCGATCATACCTGTGTTGTCAGCGGCCCGACCGCTTTCCCTTCAATGAATTGACGGACGATCGGATCGCCCGACGCCTGAATCTCCTGCGGGGTGCCGTCGAAGACGATCATCCCCCGGTGCAACATGATTATTCGGTGGGCAATCATAAAAGCGGAATGCATGTCATGGGTCACCGCCACCGAGGTGGCATTCACCCGCTCGTTGAGCGAGACGATAAGTTCGTTGATAGTCTCGGCCGTGACCGGATCAAGACCGGTGGTCGGCTCGTCATACAGCACGACTTCGGGCCGGTTGGCGATGGCGCGGGCCAGCCCCACCCGCTTGCGCATCCCGCCGGACAACTCCGACGGCATCTTGTCGGCCGCATCCGCCAGACCGACCAGCTCCAGACATTCTTCCACGATGGGCGCAATCTCAGACGATGACATCCGCCGCGTTTCTTTCAGCCCCAGGCCGACATTTTCGCCGACCGTCAGCGAATCGAGCAAGGCCGCCGACTGAAACACCATCGCAATCCTGCGACGCACGTCGGTAAGCTCCGCATGGCCGATCTCCGCCAGATCGCAACCGTCGAAGATCACCCGCCCGTCATCGGGTTCCAGCAGTCTGATGAGATGTTTAAGAACGACCGATTTGCCGGTGCCCGACTGCCCGATGATCACCACCGACTCCCCGCGCTCAATAGACAGGGAGATACCGTCGAGCACGGTGTGCTGGCCGAATCGCTTGCTGAGTTGTTCGACTTCGATAAGCGGCATGATCGTCAAATCCTGAACAAAAGCACGGCGAAGAAGAAATTGAATATAAGAATGAGCACCGACGAAATAACAACGGCTATAGTTGTGGAGCGCCCGACCCCTTCGGCGCCGCCGATTGTGGTCATCCCTTCATAACACCCGACCAGCCCGATCAAAAAGCCGAACACTCCCGCCTTGATCATCCCATTCAAAAAGTCCGACAACTGGAAAGACATCCGGTAGCCGTTGAGAAATGTCTCCGACGAGATATCGACGCCGAATATGGAGACGGCCAGCGCTCCGATCACGGCGATAAAGTTGGCAAAGACGACGAGCATCGGAACCATCACTGTACAGGCCAGCATGCGGGGCAGGACAAGATACCGAACCGGATCGATACCAAGCGATTCGAGAGCATCGATCTGCTCCGTCACGCGCATGGTTCCAAGCTCGGCGGCAATTCCCGCTCCGACCCGACCGGCGAACACCAGGGCCGAAAGCACCGGAGCCAGTTCGATCACCACCGCCTTGCCGACCGCGCTCCCCAAAAGACGTAGCGGCGCACCGATAAACTTGAATTGATACGCCGCCTGCCAGGCCGATACCGCCCCGACAAATACCGAAATTACGATGATGAGCGGAAGTGATCGCACGCCGATCGAATAGAACTGTCCGACGATGAGATGCATCGAGCGCGGAATGTCTTTGAGCGTGGCGACGAACCGGCCGGCCAGCAGAGCCATGCCGCCCGAGCGCGTGACCATGTTGATCCCGCGCCGCCCCACCGCCTCGACATGAAAGTCCATCGGTTCCATCAGAAGGGGGCGTCCTGATCTGTGACCCGCATGGCATCGGGCGGAATGGAGCGATCTTCACCGGCACGATTTTCGAATCGGGCCAGGTCCTTCAGGAAGGTGAGGAATATCGAACCAATCGGGCCATTACGCTGTTTGGCGATGATGATTTCCGCGGCCCCCTGAGCTTCCTGATACTCTTTGTCTTCCTGATTCAAGTACATTTCTTTGCGATAGACGAACATGACCAGATCGGCGTCCTGCTCGATGGCGCCGGATTCGCGAAGGTCCGCCAGCTGGGGACGTTTGTCGCCGCCGCGCTGTTCCACCTGCCGGGAGAGCTGGGAAATGGCGATCAGCGGCACCGCCAGCTCTTTGGCCATCGATTTCAAGCTCTGCGAAATCATGGCGATTTCGTTTTGCCGATTTTCGAATCGACCCGATCCCCTCATTAATTGAATATAGTCAACGACGATCATCCCGATATTGTGTTGCGCCTTGAGCCGGCGGGCCTTGGCCCGCATCTCGAGCGGCGAGAGACTGGCCGAATCGTCGATAAAAATCGGCGCCGCCGACAGGATATTGGCCGAGGTTGTGAGGCGCGGCCACTCCCGATCGTTCGGCGGTCGCTTCCGCAACATCTGCTGGTTCAGCCCGGCCCGGCCGCTCAGCATGCGAAAAACCAGTTGCTCGGTGGACATTTCGAGCGAAAACACACCCACGCCGATATTTTGCTCCGTTGCAACCCGTTCCGCAATGTTCAGGGCCAGCGAGGTCTTGCCCATCGACGGACGGCCCGCGATGATGATCAGGTCTCCGGCATGGAGTCCCAGAGTCATCTCATCGAGCTTGAAATAACCCGTCTTGACGCCGGTCAGAACCTGGCCGGAGTCGAGC